>JASHQG010000287.1 GCA_030037665.1 Acetobacteraceae bacterium | reverse complement strand
ACCAGCCGACGGCCTTGACGGGCCTCGTGCAGCGCCTCGGCGGCGCGTTGCGGATCGTAGTCGCTCATTGCAATGCTTTCATGACCGGCGCGTCAGTTCATAGAGGGCAACGGCGGCGGCAGCCGAGACATTCAGACTGCCGACCGAACCCCGCATCGGAAAACCGGAGACCTCGTCGCAGGTTTCGCGCGTGAGGCGGCGCAACCCTTCACCCTCGGCGCCCAGCACCAAAGCGACGCGACGCCCGGCCAATGCCGGTCCCGACAGTGTGCCGCCGCCCGCGTCGAGACCGACGCACCAAATGTTCGCGGCCTTCAGCGCGATCAAGGTACGGGCGATGTTGACCGCGCGGACCAGCGGCATCGTCTCCAGTGCGCCAGACGCGGCCTTGGCCAGCGCGCCGGTCTCCTCGGGCGCATTGCGTTCCTGCGCGATCACCGCGGCAGCGCCGAACGACATGGCCGAACGCAGGATTGCGCCGACATTGCGCGGGTCACTGACCTGGTCCAGCACGACGATCGGACCCGTACGGTCCAGCACTGATTGCAGGCTCGGCGGCGCCAATGGATCGGCGAGCAGGGCGACGCCCTGATGCACCACGTCGCGACCAAGCAGGTGATCGAGCCGGGCGCGTTCCACGGTTTCCGGCGCGAGCGGCCAGGGCTGCGGCTGGCGGTGCGCGAGGGTCGCCGAGGCTTCCTCGGTGACCAGCAGGCGGCGGAGGCGGCGACCGGGATTGGCGAGCGCCGCCGCCACCGCATGCATGCCATAGAGCCACATCGCGCCGCGCGGCGCTTCGGCGCCACGTCGCGGTCCGTCGTGGTGCTGCGGTCGCGGGCCACGGTGGAAATTGCGTTCGCCGCTGTCCCGGTGCGGTCGCGGCTGGCCGCCCTGGCCCTGCGGTCGCGGATTGCGCTGGTCCCGATCACGCGGCCCCTGGAATGGGCCACCCTGCCCTTTCCGCTGCTCGTGCTCGCCCTGGCCGTGACCGCGGAATGGCTCACGCGGCTCGCCCTGGCCTTTGAACCGCTCGCTCTGACCCTGGCCGCGGAACTGCTCGCGCCGTTCGCCGCCCTGGCCATGATCGCGGCGCGGCCCGCCGCCTTGCCCGAATGGCCGCGGCCCACCGTCGCCGCGGCGTTGGCCATGATCGAATGGGGGCCGGCCCGAACCGCCGCCGCGATTGTCGTGTGGAGGTTTCATTGCGCGAAGCGGTATAGCCGTGCCCAGCCCCGCTGCACAGCGGCGCCGCCCTGGACGCGGGCCCCACAAGCCGGCATGGTCGGCAGAACCTCGGTCGCGCACGCTTGTCGCGCGCGCCACCGCGCTACATTTAAGGGCGACCAAGCCCGACCAGGACCCAGTACGCAATGGACACCATCATCGGCCAGACTCAACCAGGCGCCGGCGCAGCGGACATGATCGTTGCCGGCGACCAGAAGACCTTCATGCAGGACGTCATCGAGGCGTCACGCAAAGTGCCGGTGCTCGTCGATTTTTGGGCGACCTGGTGCGGCCCCTGCAAAACGCTCACCCCGACCCTGGAAAAGGTCGTGCGCTCAGCCGGCGGGCGGGTGAAGCTCGTGAAGATCGACATCGACCAGAATCGCGCGTTGGTGCAGCAGCTCACGCAGCTCGGCCTGCCGCTGCAATCCGTCCCCACGGTCGCCGCGTTCTGGCAAGGTCAGATCGCTGATCTGTTCCAGGGTGCGGTTCCGGAATCGGAAGTGAAGCGGTTCGTCGAGAGCCTGCTGAAACTTGCTGGCGGACAGATGCCCAGCGCGGACCTGCTCGCCGAGGCGAAAGCCGCAATGGATGGTGGCGACCCGCAGCAGGCTGGTGAATTGTTCAGCGCGCTGTTGCGCCAGGAGCCGGAAAATCCAGAGGCCTGGGGTGGTCTGATCCGCACGCTGATGGCACTGGGCCGCGAGGATGATGCGCAACAGGCGCTGTCACAGGTACCGGACAAGATCAAAGAACACGCGGACATTGCGGGCGCGCGCAGCGCTCTGACTTTGGCGCAGGAGGGCCGCAAGGCTCGCTCGCAGATGCAGTCGCTGCAGGACCGGGCCAACGCAGATCCGAACGATTTCCAGGCGCGCTATGATCTTGCAACCGCGCTGAATGCGTCGGGCCAGCGTGAGCAGGCGGCCGATGCCCTGCTTGAAATCCTCCGCCGCAACCGCGCCTGGAACGACGACGCGGCGCGCCTGCAGCTGCTTAAATTCTTCGAGGCATGGGGCTTCGACGATCCCGCCACGATGGCCGCGCGCCGCCGCCTGTCATCGATACTGTTCGCGTAGAGCCGGTGATGAGCCGCCCTGCTGCACGGCGAGGCGTAGGGCGGCGATGTGATCTTCCGCGAGGGATTGGGTTGCTGCCGTACTTCTCGCAATGACCGTCGGAGCGGAGCGTTCGATGCCAGCGTTTCACCCGCAACCGCAGAACCTTCCAGCCGAATTCCCGGTGTTTCCGCTGCCGGGTGCCTTACTGCTGCCGCGCGGTCGTCTGCCGCTCAACATCTTCGAGCCGCGCTACCTCGCGATGATCGAAGATTCGCTGACGATGCCGCGCATGTTCGCCATGATCCAGCCCGACCCGAACGCGCCCGATGGTGCGACCGGTCCCGGACTGTATCGGGTTGGCTGCCTCGGACGATTGTCGTCGTTCAGCGAAACCGACGATGGACGCTTCCTGATCACCCTGACCGGCCTGATCCGTTTCAATGTGGCCGAGGAGCTCGCCATGCAGCGCGGCTATCGCCGTGTGCGCGGCGACTTTTCACCGTACCTGGATGACCTCGATCCGATGCCGCAGCCAATGGGCGTAGAGCGCGAGGTGCTACTGACTGCGCTGCGCGGTTATTTCACGCACCGGAAATTTGCAGCCAACTGGGATGCGGTGCGTCGCATGCCCGACGAGGCTCTGGTCTCGACGCTGTCGATGATTTGTCCCTTCGAACCAGCCGAAAAACAGGCCCTTCTGGAAGGACCCACCGAGGCCGATCGCGCCGCGACGCTGCTCGCGCTGCTGCAGATGGGTGCGGCAGAACCTGATCTGCCATCGGGCCGACCGGTAAGTTGAACGTGCCATGAGCGATCAATCCCAACCGCCGCGCCGCAATGCGCCGATTGATTCCAGGCTGCTGGAGATCCTGGTTTGCCCCGTGACCAAGGGGCCGCTGGAATACGACCGCGATGCCGGCGAACTGATCAGCCGCAAGGCGGGACTTGCGTATCCGGTGCGTGACGGCATTCCAATCATGCTGCCCGAAGAAGCCCGCAAACTCGAAAAGTGATGCCAACGCCCACGGAAATCCGCTTGCGTAAAGCGGAACGGGTGCTGGAGGTCGTGTTCGACGACGGGTCGCGGTTCAGTCTACCGGCCGAGTATCTCAGGGTGGAGAGCCCGAGCGCCGAAGTGCAGGGGCACGGGCCGGGACAACGGCAAGTCGTGGCCGGACGGCGGCACGTGGGCATCATGACTATTGAGCCTGTCGGCAACTATGCGGTCCGGCTGATCTTCGATGACCTGCACGATACCGGGATTTACTCCTGGGAGTATCTGCACGAGCTCGGCAGAGAGCAGGAAGAACGGTGGGCGGCGTATCTCGACGCGTTGGCGGTGAAGGGGCTGAGCAGGGATCCTGCATAGGCGTTGCGGGGCGGTGGCGTTGCGGGGCGGTGTCTGCGCCGGCCTCGCGACCTCTGGGCACCGGCTGCAGTCAGCGCTGACCGCGCGAAGCCACAACGGCGCGACCTCCGGAAATCTCGGCGCCTGCCAGCCCCCTCCCGCTTGGCGAACTTTCGTCGCAGACTGGACACATGTCTGCGGCCTATCTCGACCCACGGACCGGCCAGACCTTCCCGCTTGATCCGCCGAGCTGGAGTGGACCCGGTCACGCGCCACTGTTGCTGACGCCGCTCCCCGGTATCACGCGCGCACAGATCGACCCGTCCACGCGTAGCCTGTGGCGCTATCGCGCAGCGCTGCCGTTCCAGCCCGCCCAGCCGATCACACTCGGCGAAGGCGGCACGCCGCTGTTGCGTGGCACACTGCACGGCACGCCGGCTTATCTGAAGGCCGAGTGGGTGATGCCGACCGGCAGCTTCAAGGACCGTGGCGCGAGCGTCATGCTATCGCTGTTGCGCGATCAGGGTGTGAAGGCGGTCCTGGAGGACAGTTCGGGCAATGGAGGCGCAGCGGTTGCCGCTTATGCAGCCGCCGGTGGACTGGCTGCCACGATCATGGCGCCGGCATCAACCAGTCCGGCGAAACTGGTGCAGATGCGGGCGCACGGCGCGACGCTGGAGCTGATTCCCGGCTCTCGTCAGGACACGGCGGATGCGGCTGTCGCACGGTCCGACACGATCTTCTATGCCAGCCACAACTGGCATCCGTTCTTCCTGCAAGGCACCAAGACACTGGCTTACGAGCTGTGGGAAGACCTCGGATTTCGCGCTCCGGACAATATCATCACCCCGTGCGGAGCAGGCTCGAATGTGCTCGGCTGCGAAATCGGTTTTTCCGAGCTGCAGCGGTCCGGTGAGATCGAGGCGATGCCGCGTATTTTTGCGGCACAACCGGCGAACTGCGGTCCGATTGCGGCGGCTTTCCTCGCCGGGGAAGACGTCGCGGAGAAAGTCGAGATCAAACCAACGATTGCGGAAGGCACTGCCATCGCGCGCCCGGTCCGGTTGCGCGAGGTGCTCGGCACGCTGCGCGAAACGCTGGGCGGTGCGGTGATGCTGACCGAGGAAGAAATCGGACAGGCAACACTGGAGCTGGCGCACCTGGGCATGTATGTCGAGCCGACTTCTGCGCAGGCGGTTGCAGCGTTCGGAAAGTTACTGGCAGCGGGCACGATCACGTCAGAACAGGTGACTGTCATCGTGCTGACGGGCAGCGGCCTGAAGGCGACGGTGCGCATTGCGGAGCTGTCAGGATCCGCATTATGAACATCGCCGACGATGAATTCGGCGTAGTCCTGGTGCAGCTCTTGGTCCAACAGCTGACCGGCCTGTCCACCGCGCGAATGCCCCGTCTTTGCCGCGCAACCCTCATGGACCGCCCCGGCTGACCGTCATGACCCCACCCCGCATCGCATTGCTCGGCTTCTCCATTGAGTGCAACCGTTTTGCCCCGCTCGCCACCGAAGTGGATTTCGCCAGCCGCACTCTGCTTATTGGACAGGCGATCGTTGACGAAGCACGCAGGTCTGCGCCGCGCATGCTGGGCGAGCTGCCCGGATTTATCGCGGCGATGGATGCATCCGGCCCTTGGCATCCGGTCCCTGTCCTGCTCGCCATGACCGAACCGAACGGCCCGGTCGAGCAACACTTCTTCGAGCGCCTGATGCGGCAATGGGAATCCGGCCTCAGCAACGCCGGCAGGCTCGATGGTGTCTATGCCGTACTGCACGGCGCCGGACTCGCCGAGCACGACGATGATCCGGAAGGGACATTACTGGCGCTGATCCGCCGCATCATCGGCACCGACGTTCCCGTCGTTGCAACCTACGACCTGCACGCCAACGTCTCCGACGCCAATGTCAATCTGCTGAACGCATATATCGGGTACCGCACCAACCCGCACCTCGACATGCGCGAGCGCGGTGCCGAGGCAGCGCACGTCCTCCGCGAGCTGCTGAGCGGCACCCGCACATCTCTCGCGCGCATCCGCCTGCCCATCGTGCCGCCGACCGTGACGATGCTCACCGGCGCGGATGCGCCGGATCGCCCCTACGGTCAGCTGATTGATCTCGGTCAGCAGCGTATGCATGAGGCTCCCTATGCCGGACGCGTGCTGAACGTATCGGTGATGGGCGGTTTTGCTTATGCGGACACACCCTTCAACGGCCTGACTGTCGTCGTGACCGCGACGGATGAAGCGGCAGCACAGAGCCTCGCCCGCGAGATCGCGGAAGCCGGGTGGGCCCGCCGCAACAGGTTCAAACCGAAGCTCACATCGCTCGAGGAAGCCGTCCGACGCGCCAGAGAAACCGAAGATCGGAACAATCACGCGCTCGCTTTTGCTGACGTGGCAGACAATCCCGGCGGCGGCGGGCGTGGCAACACGATGGGGATCCTTGAAGCGTTCCTGCATGCCGGCGTACGCGATGCGTTGGTGGGCGTGATCTTTGACGCCGCCCTCGCCACCGAGGCGCACCAACGCGGGCTCGGGGCAGGTTTCACGGCGCGGTTCAATCGTGATGGGGGCGATGAGTTCTCCAAACCGTTCTCGGCGCCGGCGACTGTGCGTGCTCTGCGCAGTGATCCGATCGTCGGCCGACGCGGTATTTACGCAAACAGCACGCTGCCCATCGGACAGTCGGCGGCACTCGATATCGGTGGCATCACCGTCGTGGTGCTGTCGCACCGCTACCAGTGCGCCGATCCGGCGTTCTTCGAAGCCTTCGGCCTGAACATTGCCGCCGCGCGTGTCGTGGTCGTGAAATCGCGCGGACATTTTCGCGGCGGCTTCGATGAGTTCTTCCGCCATCAGGACGTGGTCGAGGTCGATGCGCCCGGCCTAACCAGTCCTGTCCTGTCGCGCTTTAAGTGGCAGCGACTGCCACGTCCGGTGGTGCCGCTCGACGACAACGTAACCTGGACCCCACCAGCATGACCCTGGATGACCTGCCGACGCCTTGCCTGGTGCTGGATCGCGTCGTCATGACGCGCAACATCGCGCGCATGGCCGAGGCTGTCGGACGCCACGGTGTGGCACTGCGTCCGCACATGAAGACCGCGAAGTCGATCGACGTGGCACGCCTTGCACTGGAGGGCCAACCAGGCGGCATCACCGTCTCAACACTGGCGGAGGCAGAGTATTTTTCCGCACACGGCATCAGCGACATCCTCTATGCCGTCGGCATCACGCCGCAGAAGCTTGATCAGGTGGCGAAATTGAACGCCATGGGCGCGCAGATCATTGTGATCACCGACGACACCGACACCGCGGCAGGCATCGCCGCCCATCCGCAGCCACCGCGCACGCTCATCGAAATCGACACCGGCGAATCGCGCGGCGGCATCGCGCCGGACAGCGACGCGCTGGTGGAGATCGCCGAGCGGCTTGGTCCGCGCTTGGCCGGCGTGATGACGCACGCCGGACACTCGTACGGTGCCCACAGTGTCAGCGAAATTACCGAGATTGCGGAACACGAGCGGGCCGGGGTGGTGCAGGCAGCCGAACGGCTGCGCAGCGTCGGACACGCCGCGCCGATCGTGTCGATGGGCAGTTCACCGACTGCGCTGCATGCCGTGACACTGACCGGCGTTACCGAAGTGCGTGCCGGTGTCTACATGTTCGGTGATCTGTTTCAGGCTGAGATCGCGACACATGGGATAGACGATATTGCGGTCACTGTGGTTACCAGCGTGATCGGCCGCCAGCCCGGGCGGGTGCTGATAGATGCGGGCGGCCTCGCGCTGTCGAAGGACCGCAGCACGGAAGGACGCGAGAAGGACTACGGGTTTGGCCTTGTGCTGGACCTTGCCGGGCAACGCAGCTACGGCGATGCCATCGTTCGTCGCGCGTATCAGGAGCATGGCGTGGTCGAACTCAATCCGGAGCGCGCGGCGACATTGAAGGTGGGCGACAAGCTGAGGATCGCGCCCAACCACACCTGCATGACGGCGGCTGCGCATGACCGGTACCATGTCGTTGATGGCGGCGAAGAAGTGGTTGCCGTCTGGTCACGCGTGAACGGCTGGTAGTGGCCCCCCCCTTTGGAGTCGCTCCGAGACGTGCCTAAATGTTGTCTCAGGTGCCGACCCCGCAGCAAAGGATTCGTGTCTTCCTGCAGTCCGGTCCCGACGAGTGGGGATCCTATCCGGGATCGTCCACACCCCTGTCGCCGATGCTGGCACTGGTCGGCTTCGTTGGACTGTGCCTGCTCGTCGGCGCCGCGGACGCGGCGCTGGCACCCGCAGCGCTCCGCGCCTGGTACCCCTCGCTCACGCGCCCGCCTGGCACCCCGCCGGTGTGGGTGTTCAGTGCGGTCTGGGGCGTGCTCTACGCAGTTTTGGGCGTCGCCGCCTGGCTGGTGTGGCGGCGAGCCGGCGCGGGCCGGGCGCTCCGCCTGTGGGGCTGGCAGCTGGGCGCAAACGCGTTGTGGGGCCCGGCGTTCTTTGGCCTGCACAATCCGCCGCTCGCGCTGGCGATCCTGGTGGCTCTGCTGGTCCTGGTCGGTCTCACCATCCGGCGCTTCGTCCGCGTAGACCGAGTGGCAGCCGGTCTGCTGGTGCCGTATTTTGCCTGGATCTGCTACGTCGCCTGGCTGAATGCCGGTTTCTGGTGGCTGAACGCCGCCTGAGGATCCGTTGCATGGGCAGCTGCCGCTGGGCTAGACTGGCGGCATGAACTGGTGGGTTCCGCGTTGTGTTGGGCTGGTGTGCGCGGTCGCTGTAGGCGCCGTGATCACACCCAATGGCGCCCGTGCGCAGCTAGGAAACGCGGTAAATCCGATCGACAATCCCGGCGGACTGCTTGAGCAAGGCGCCAAGATGGCGCCGGAGACCAACACAGCGCATAGCCCGCTACCACCAGCCCTTCCCGGTGCTGCCTCACGGCCTGGTAGCGCGGCGCCTGCAACACGGATTCCCACCGACATGTCGCCGAACGACGCGCTTTTCGACGCGATCAACCGCGGCGACGTCGCCGCCGCGCGCGACGCGATGAGCCGCGGGGCGGATCTGAACGCGCGCAACGTTCTCGGCATGACGCCGATGGAGCTCTCGGTCGATCTCGGACGCAATGACATCTCATTCCTTTTGCTGTCCTATCGGGGCGGATCAGATAACGGAGGCGGGGCTCCGACGCAGGCGACCGCACCCACGGCACACCAGCTCGCCGCGAAGCGGTCCAAGGGGTCGGCACGCGCAATTCGGGCCGCTTCGCGCGGCCGCGCTCCGGTAGGCCGGGCCGAGTCGCGTGTCGCGGTACAGGCCGCGCCGCAGGCGCCGCGGCTCTTCGCCAACGACGGCGGCGCGCCGGTGCCCAGCGCCGGCTTCGTCGGCTTCGGGTCTGGCGGCCGATAACGCGTAGCACGATGACCGGGATTTCATCGCGGTCACGCGTGTGCGATTGGCCGCCGCAAGCGTGACTGCGCATATCCTCTCTGTCTCAGTGTTGCAGCGTGAGAAGGAATGCCATGTCACAGCAAACTGCCCGGGAGACTGCCCAGCTGATGCTTCGCCTGCACGGATTGCGGGCGCAGGCGATCGCGCAGGAGCGGACGGCCGAAATGCGCCAGCAGGGCGATACCGCGGGCTTTGATCACTGGCAGCAGATCCATGCCGCGATCTGCGAACTGCGCCGGACAGCCACGCTGCACCACCACCGCAGCGACCACCGGCTCGACCATCGTTCGTAAGCGACCAGTCGCCACCGCGCGTCAGCGCGGGCGTCCGTAACGGCCGATCATCTGTGCCGTGGCCAGCACGTTGGCGTGCAGCATGAAGCCCACCAGGGCACCGGATGAGTGGGGGTCCAGGGGCAGGTGTGGTGTCTTCAGCGCGTAGACGGTGACCACGTAGTGATGCGGCTTGTCGCCAACGGGCGGGCACGGTCCGCCATAGTGCGAGAAGCCGAAATCGGTGCGGCCTTCGGCGGCGCCGGGCGGCACGCTCTGCGAGGCGGCGGCGCCGGCATCGGCGACCAAGCCATGCACGGTCGCGGGAATGTTGAACACTGTCCAGTGCCACCAGCCGCTGCCGCTCGGGGCATCGGGATCATACATGGTCACCGCATAGCTCTGCGTCCCGGCCGGTGCACCGGACCATGAGAGGGCTGGTGAGTGGTCGCCGCCGGTGCAACCGAATCCGTTGAACACCTGTGCCATCGGAATTGTTCCGCCGGGACGGAACGCCGGCGTGCTCACGGTGAAGCCGCCCGCCAGGGCCGGCGCCGCGAGCATGCAGAACCCGGCGGCGAGCATGGTTGTTCGCATCGTTTCCTCCCTGTCTTTTGCGACACCATAGCAGGGCGCCTCGAGGGAGGCGAGATCAGCTACTGACTGTTTACGGGTGCTCTATGCGCCCAGAGCGCGTTGCGCCAATGCCCTGCGACCGCCAGCGTCGCAACAATGCCAATCGCTGTGTAGAGCGTCGTGCTGCCGCAAAACTCCACCCGCTCGATTTGCGTCCCTGCCAACATCAATCCGAATGGCAGACTGCAAATTGCCATCATACGCAGTCCCACAGCCCGGCCACGGAATTCTCCGGCGCCGTGCAGCAGCACCGCCATCAGCACCGCCATCAGCACCGCCATCAGCACCACGCACAGCTCTGCGCAAAATCGGCGATCAAGAGTGCAAGCCATCCGCTGTTCGCGTTTGGGACGGTGCCTCTAGGGGACGGCCTTGGCGGCTCGCCGCGGAAAGTACCCGCAGCAGGGCCGCGCCTCACCCGAGAGGCGCACGGTCCGGGTCCGTGGGGCCGCGGTACTCTGGCGCTGCCGTCCAACCGGTGTAGCCTGCGCTCCATGACCAGAGAACCGAAGCGCGGCCTGGCCCGCAACACCGCCAACTATGGCGATCGCGATTTCGCGCTCTATTTGCGCCGGTCGTTCGCCAAGTCGATGGGTTACTCACAGACGATGTTGGACCGCCCGGTTGTCGGCATTGTCGATACCGGCAGCGGGTACAACAATTGCCACCGCACGGTGCCGGAGCTCGTGGAGGCGGTGAAGCGCGGCGTGCTCGCCGCCGGCGGTCTGCCGCTCGCCTTCCCGACGGTGTCGCTCTGTGAGCCGTCGCTGTTCCCCTGTTCCATGCACTACCGCAACCTCGCTGCTCTCGACACCGAGGCCATGCTGTTCGCCCAGCCCATGGATGCCGCAGTGCTGATCGGCGGCTGTGACAAAACGGTGCCAGCGCAGTTGATGGCCGCTGCATCGGTGGATGTTCCGTGCCTGCAGTTGGTCACCGGTCCGATGCTGGCAACGCCGTTCCAGGGTGAGCGGTTGTCGGCCTGCACGGATTGCCGCCGCTACTGGGCTGACTACCGTGCCGGACGCGTCAGCCGGGAACGGATCGGCGAGATCGAAGGAAGACTAGCGACCACCGCAGGGACCTGCGGCGTCATGGGCACTGCTTCCACCATGGCGTGCCTCGTCGAGGCGCTGGGCATGATGCCGCTGGGACACGGGTCCATTCCCGCAGTGCACGCCGACCGGCTGCGTGCCGCGGAGGACGCAGGCGCGCTGGCCGTGAAACTGATTAACGAGCCGGTTCGACCCTCCGAGATCATCACCCGCGAGTCGGTGGAGAACGCACTTCGCGTGCTGCTGGCGCTGGGCGGCTCAACCAACGCCCTGATCCACCTGACCGCCATCGCCGGCCGCCGCGGCATCCGGGTCGATCTGGCGCGCCTGAACGAGTTGTCCGACACCACGCCGGTGCTGGTCGATCTGAAGCCGACCGGCGAAGGCTACATGGAGGACTTCCACGCCGCCGGCGGCATGCCGGCGCTCTTGTGGGAACTGCGCGATCAGCTGCATGTCGATTGCCGCGATGTCACCGGCGCGCCGCTCAGCGAGCGCCTGGCGGAGCCGCAATTCGTCGACCGCCGCTACATCCGCGCACGCAACGAGCCGGTATCTGCCGTGGGCGGTCTGGTCGCGTTGTTTGGTTCGCTGGCACCGCGCGGCGCCATCATGAAGCGCTCCGCGGCCACGCCGGCGCTGTTCGAGATCGAGTCCCGCGCCGTGGTGTTCGATGGGCTGGAGGATCTGGCGAACCGTATCGATGATGCCGCGCTGGATGTGACGGAAAGCGACATTCTGGTGCTGAAGAATGCCGGCCCACTGACCCCAGCGGGCATGCCGGAAGCGGGCTACCTGCCAATCCCACAGAAACTGGCGCGCGCCGGCGTGAAGGACATGGTGCGAATGAGCGACTGCCGCATGTCCGGCACCGCATTTGGCACCATCGTGCTGCACATCGCGCCAGAGGCCGCGGCGGGTGGACCGCTCGGTCTCGTGGAAAGCGGTGACCGCATTCGTATGTCCGTGGCACGGCGGACTCTGGATCTTCTGGTCGACGACGCAACGTTGGCGCGTCGCCGCACCGCATGGCGCGCGCCGGAACGACCACCCCGCGGCTGGGACCGCATCGTCGCCGAGCAAGTGCTGCAGGCGGACGAAGGCTGCGATCTGGCGATCCTGCGCGCGGGGGGATGAACCCAGAGGCCGCGCGACGACCCCCCGTTTCGCTTGCCTTGCCGGCGCGGCCAATTCCCTTGCCTTGCCAGCGAGGCGACGCCCTGCGCATGATCGCCGTGGCCGAGCCGCGTCATCGCCTCGGCCACTCCACCATTCGTGCCGGCGCCGTGCGGCCTGATCCCCGCCATGCCGCGTGGGATAGGTGTGCGTTGTGACGGAGACGAAACGCGGACAGCAAGATCCGCGTAAGGAGGAGACTTGGGCGATACGACACAAACCGCGACGGGGCCTCTGTCCTTCGTCCGCACATTCACCCGCTATCAATGGATGATATTTCTCGTCGTCTGGCTGGGCTGGACGCTTGACGGCACAGATTTCGGCTTGTTCTCGCTTGTCCTCAGGCCAGCGCTGACGGAATTGCTGGGGGGCCAGGCCAGCATCGCTGAAATCGGCCGTGTCGGCGGTTTTCTTGCCATGATCAGCTTGCTCGGCTGGGCGATCGGCGGCTTCTTTTTCGGCGTCATCGCCGACTATATAGGTCGCATCCGTGCACTGGCACTCAGCATCGCCATCGTCGCGGTCTTCACGGGGTTGCAAGGGTTCGCGCAGAATGTCGCGGTGTTCGGCGTGCTGCGCTTTCTGACGGGCGTGGGCACGGGCGCGGAGATCGTCATCGGCATTCCTCTGGTGGCGGAAGTGTTCGCCGATACGCAGCGCGCCAAGGTGCTCGGCATCATGATGACCGGCGGCGGACTTGGCACGCTCATCGGAGGCCAGATCTACGCCCTGGTCGGCGGTTATGGCTGGCGCTACGTCATGTTCACGGGCGTGCTGCCGGCGCTGGTGCTGTTGCTGATTCGCCGCGGCATGGCCGAACCTGAGCGGTTCGAAGTGGTGCGCGCGCGCCGAAAGGCGCTGAAGGCGGCACGCAGCATCAGCGACGACGACAAGAGTTTCCTCAGCTTCGTGCCGGCTCAATTGTTCAACCGCGAACTGCGCTATTGGACATTCGTCGGCGTGCTGTTCTGCGTCGGCACCCTGTTGGCGATCTGGACCAGCAACATCTGGCTGCCAACGATCCAGAGCCAGCTGCTGGCACGCCAGGGCATAAAGGGCGCGGCAGCCGCACCATTGATCGGCTACGGCATGATGCTGTGGGGGTTGGGCGGCATTGTCGGCTATGCTGCGTTCGGCTTCATTGCCGACGCCGTCGGGCGGCGGCCGGCCGTCGTGTTCTACAACGTCGGAACGCTGGTGGCAGGCCTCTACCTCTATCTCGGCCTGCACGATTGGACATGGTATCCTTATGTGCTGCCGGTGTTCGGCTTCTTCGTGTTCGGCGTCTTCTCCGGACACGCCGTCTATCTGCCGGAACTGTTCCCGACGCATGTGCGCGCGACCGCTGTCTCTTTCTGCAACGGCTCGGGCCGGGTGATCACCAGTTTCGGTCCGCTGGTGGCAGGATTGCTGGCCGCCCCGTTCGGCGGTGACTTCGCCAAGGCGACGGCATTCATGACCTGCTTCGCGCTGCTGTCGATCGTGGCGATGGCGCTGGGACGCGAAACGCGGGACGATGAACTGCCGCGCTGATTGATATCGCCTGTCACTGCAGCGGCGCGGGTGCCGTTGCTGGGCCTCGGACGATGCACGTGCCGCGCGGTGACAGCACTGGGCAGCCAGATGATCCGGCGCAAGCGCTCTTAGTTCCGGTCACCGCCTGTGGTCGCGTCGCAAAGCGCGAGGCCAGGCGTGGTGCGGTGCAGACGCTTATCAACCGCTGCCGGTAACTGATCGTCAGACGTCCAATTGCAGACGCTCTTGGCGTTTGACCTTTGCACGGCTGGCGACCCTGTTTTTGGCACTTCTCAAGTCGATTTTTAGCACTTCTCAAGTCGTTCCTTGACAGTTTTGTTAAACTCCGCGGGCTCGCCTGTCCTGCTGTGGCGCTGCTAGTTGGGATTCACTAGTCAGCGCGCGCTCTTGGCAAGGAATATGGGAGACAGTCGATGCAGGTTCTGTTCGGGGCCCGT
>JASHQG010000286.1 GCA_030037665.1 Acetobacteraceae bacterium | reverse complement strand
TGGTGGGCCCGCAGGGATTCGAACCCTGGACCCCAAGATTAAAAGTCTCGTGCTCTACCAACTGAGCTACAGGCCCACCGTGCCGGACACACGCGATCCGTCCCACCTGCGCTGGGTGCGCCGCCTTCTGCCCCCCCTCGCCCGGCTTGTCCAGACCCGGGCTTGATCCCGACGGCCGCCACGTGACAAATGGTGGTCAACGTCAAACCGATGGAGAGCGTTCCATGGCGCCAGACACCAGCCATACTCCGGCCCTGCCGCGCGCGGCGGTCAGCCCGATCGGCCTGAACCACCTTGTCATCAACGTACGCGACATCGAGGAGTCACACCGCTTCTGGACGGAAATTCTTGGCTTTCGCCAGGTGGGCGAGGTGCGCGCCCGCCCGGACCGTCCGAATCCTCCGAAAATGCGCTTCTACAGCGGCGATCATAGCGGCAAGCTGAACCATCACGACATTGCTCTGGTGGAGAATAAGGATCTGCCAGCCCCGCCGAAAGATTGGAATATGTTCGGCATGCCCTGCGCGATCAATCACATCGCGATTGCCTTGCCGAGCCGCGAAGCCTGGCTGCGCCAGCTCGCGTACCTGCAAGAGAAAGGCGTGAAATTCAACCGCCGCGTCGATCATGGGATGACACACAGCCTCTATATTCACGATCCGAACGGCTATGGCGTGGAGTTGCTCTACGAGCTGCCACGCGAAGTGTGGGAGAATGATATCGACGGTGCGCTGAATTACTCGCGCTCGCTGCCGACCGAGGGAAAAGAGGCGCTCGAGGACACCGACCAAAACGTGCCAACCTTCGGCCGCGAGCACGCAACGGTCTGAAGGGAGGGAGGAAATGTCCAATCGGCGGAGCATCAATGGTTCCCGTGCGCGGCACGAGAACCCGATCCCGAATGCGAGCCGCGTCGGGAACATCGTCATGTCGAGCGTGATCAGCGGCACAAACCCCGGCACACGCGACCTGCCGCCTGATCTGGCAGGGCAAATGCGCAACGTGTTTCTGCACATCCGCCACGACATCGAGGCGGCGGGCGGCACGCCGGATGACATCATCAAGATCACGTTTTGGATGCAGGATCCGGCGACGGGCCGCGCGGCGATCAATGACGAGTGGGTTAAAATGTTCCCGAGCGCGGACTCGCGTCCCGCCCGGCACACACTGCCGTCCGGCGGCAATGCGCGGGCAATGGTGACTTGCGAGTTCATCGCGGTCCTGGAAACGTGATGATAAGGATAAGGCGGAGACAACTGAAACTTATCCCCTCTCCGTGCGGAGGGGGCCAGGGGAGCAGCACTTAGCCGCGCAACGCCGCAGCGGCACAGTCCAGCGGCCTGCCTCAAGGAGAGAATGAGTTGTCCCGCTGCCACGCCTGTTCGGAACCTGACGATGTTGGATGACCGCTCGATCGAGACGCTCGCCCGCGCTTATCACGTGGCGGAAAAGGAACGTAAGCGCACGCGCGCCCCAAGCGTGCTGCACCCCGGCCTGACCACCGACGACGCTTACGCGATCCAGCGCAAATGGATCGAGATCAAGGTGGCGGAAGGCAATGTCATCAAGGGTCGCAAGATCGGCCTGACCTCACGCGCAATGCAGCGCCAGGCCAATATCAACGAGCCGGACTACGGGGCGCTGATGGCGGACATGTTCTATGGCGAGGGCGCACAGATTCCGATGAGCCGCTTCATCCAGCCACGGTTGGAATGCGAGCTCGGCTTTGTCATCGGCCGGCGTCTGAGAGGGCCGAACTGCACCATCTTCGACGTACTGACCGCGACTGACTACATCATTCCGGCCTGCGAGATCGTCGATGGCCGCACCTATCGCATCGATCCTGAGACCAACGCGCCCCGCTCCGTGTTGGACAGCATTGCCGACAACGCAGGAAATGCGGCGCTTGTGGTCGGCGGACGGCCGATCAAGCCGATGGATGTCGATCTGCGCTGGGTCGCTGTGCTGTGTTATCGCAATGGCATCATCGAGGAATCGGGCGTCGCCGCCGCAGTGCTGAACCATCCGGCGAACGGAGTCGCGTGGCTGGCGAACAAGCTGGCGCCCTTCGACACCGCGCTCGAGCCGGGCCAGTTCATCCTGAGCGGTTCGTTCACCAGCACAGTGGACGCGCGCACCGCCGACCAGTTCCACGTCGATTATGGACCGCTGGGCTCGATCTCGTGCGGGTTTGTGTGAGACAAGCCGTCCGGCTCCTGATGTCACCACGAGGCGCGCAGCGACAAGCGAATCTCCCGCCGACCATTGCGTCGTCGCTGCTCTGTTCGTACCTGTAAAGGCCGCTTCCATGGACGACGTTTTCGAATCCTCGGCCAACATGAAGTTCGGCGTCGGCCAGCCGATCCGTCGCCTGGAGGACGCGCGCCTGCTCACCGGCACGGGACGCTACCAAGACGACCAGACGTTCCATCGCCAGACATGGTGCGTATTCATCCGTTCGCCACACGCGCACGCGCGCATCGTCGGCATCGACACCGCGGGTGCGGCAACGGCTCCGGGCGTCGTTGCCATCTATACCGGCGCTGACTACGCCGCCGACGGCATTGCTATGCCGAAAGCGGCGATGCCCCGCAAAAAACGCGACGGCTCGCCCATGTTCGCGCCGCAGCGGCCGGCTCTGGTGACCGAGCGCGCGCGCTACGTCGGCGATCCGGTGGTGATGGTGATCGCCGAGACACTGGCGCAAGCGAAGGATGCGGCCGAACTAGTACGCGTGGATTACGATCCACTCCCGGCTGTGACGGACGTAGCCGAAGCGGCGAAGCCCGACGCTCCGCGGCTCTGGGACGAAAACCCGGATAACATCTCCCACACCACCGAGCGCGGTGACCGCGTGGCGACCGAAGCGGCATTGGCGCGCGCGGTACATATTGTGAAGCGCCGCTATGTCATCACCCGCGTGCATGCGCAGTACATGGAGCCGCGCGGCGCTGTTGGCACCTACGATCCGGCTGAGCAGCGTTTCACCCTGTTCGCCGACGTGAACTACCCGCACCGGGTCCGCAACATGCTCGCGAACATGGTGTTCAGGGTACCTGAGAGCAGTGTGCGTGTCGTCTGCCACGACGTCGGCGGGGGATTCGGCGCGAAGGGCTGGCAGTATGTGGAACACAGGCTGACGCTCTGGGCCGCGCGCAAGCTCGGCCGTCCGGTCAAATGGCGCTGCGAACGCTCCGAAGTGTTGCTCGCTGACGAGCATGGCCGCGACAATGTCGGCGAAATCGAGCTGGCGTTCGACGCCGATGCCAAGCTGATTGGCTTACGGCTGCACATGCTGGCAAGCATCGGCGCGTACATTGCCTCCGATCGCCAATTGCTGACGCCCTTTGGACAGATCGGCACTGTGATCGGTGTGTACGACATTCCAGCCGCCTACGTGACGATCGATGCGGTGCTCTCGAACACCAGTCCGACTGCGCCGTATCGCGGCGCCGGGCGTCCCGAAGCAAGCTATCTGATCGAGCGCGCGATGGAAGCCGCAGCGCGCGAGCTCAACATCGACCCAATCGAACTACGCCGGCGCAACATCATTCCCGAATCGAAGATGCCGTACAAGGCGCCGACCGGCCCATTTTACGACTGCGGCCAGTTCGCCAAAAACATGGAGATTGCGCTGGAGGCTTCTGGCTACGCGGGCTTTGTCAGCCGACGGGCCGAATCGGCGGCGCGCGGAGTGCTGCGCGGTATCGGCCTGGCCAACTCGATCGAGCAGGCCGCGGGGCCGACGCCGGAATATGCAGAGATTCGCTTCAACCCGAGCGGTAGCGCAATCCTTCTGATGGGCACGAAGACGCATGGTCAGGGCCATGAGACGGTCTTCAAGCAGATTCTGTGCGAAAAGCTCGGTATGGATCCGAAGGAGATCCAGTTCATTGATGGCGACACCGATCGTGTTGCGTTCGGCATGGGCTCGAATGGCTCGCGTTCGATGGTGACCGGCGGCTCGGCGCTGAGCCTTGCGGCCAGCAAAGTGATCGAAAAAGGCAAGAAGATTGCCGCACATCTGCTGGAGGCCGCGGAGGCAGACATCGATTTTGCCGATGCGAAGTTCAGCGTGATCGGCACAGATCGAAGCCTGAGCTTGAAGCAGGTCGCCACCGCCGCTTTTGCGCCGGCGCGGCTGCCGCCGGGTTTGGAGCCGGGGCTGTACGAAAACGCGACCTATGCACCAAAGCGCGACACGTTTCCGAACGGTTGCCATGTCTGTGAACTAGAGATCGACCCGGATACCGGCGTCGTCGAGTTGCTATCATATCTGGTGGTGGACGACGTCGGCACCGTGATCAATCCGCTGACCCTGGCAGGACAAATTCACGGTGGCATCGCGCAGGGAGTCGGTCAGATCCTGATGGAACAGGTGGTGTACGAACCGGGATCGGGCCAGGTGCTGACGGCAAGTTTCATGGATTACTGCATGCCTCGGGCAGACGATCTATGTAGTGTACGGATTGTCAGCAATCCTGTGCCAACGGCGGGCAATCCGCTGGGTGCCAAAGGTGCGGGTGAGGCCGGCACCGTCGGTGCGATGCCCGCGGTGATGATCGCGGTGATGAATGCGCTCGGGTCGGTTGGCGTGCACGAACTCGACATGCCGGCGACCAGCGAGCGCATCTGGCATGCCATCCAGCAGGCGCGCGCTTAACCCGGGAACGGAGATGACCATGGCGGAATTGTCGGAGAAGACACGTGACGCGCTGATGCGTGTTGCCACGTCGACATTGACCGGTGCGCTGAACAGACGCGGGTTGCGTAGCATGTACATGCAGGAAGTCTGGCCTATCAAGGAGGGCATTCCGCGCATGGTGGGCCCTGCATTCACCATGCGGTTCATTCCGTCGCGCGAGGACAGGGACGGACCGAACGCAAAAGGGCCGCGGTCGAATATTCAGCCACAAGCGATGGAGACGTGCCCGCCGGGCTATGTACTTGTGGTCGATTCACGCGGTGATGCGCGTGCCGCGTCGGCTGGCGATTTGTACATTGGACGGCTTAAGGCGCGCGGCTGCGCAGGAATCGTAACGGATGGCGGGCTGCGGGATTCGGATGGCATTTTCAAGACAGGGTTGCCCGCCTATTGTCGTCGGCCATCGTCGCCGCCAAGTCCGATTGTGCACCATCCCGTCGACCTGAACCTACCGATCGGTTGCGGTGGCGTCGCGGTGTATCCGGGCGACGTCATTGTCGGTGACGCAGACGGTGTGGTGGTGATACCACCCGACATCGTTGACGAGGTGGCGGAAGAAGCGCTGGCAACGACGCTCTACGAGGAGTTCGCCGAGGAGGAAGTCGCCAACGGCCGCAGCCTTACCGGCCTGTTCCCGGTTGCGGGAGAAGATGCAAAGCGCGATTTCGAGGTGTGGAGGAAACGGCGCGGGTAAGACGTCTCATTGAGAGGCCCTGAAGTCCTGGCGCGATCTCCATCGGGATTGAGCACGCGTGCGGGCGATTACTTCGGTGCTGCGCAGCAAATAACAAAGAGCGCCGTGCGGACTCATTCTGACGAAAACGCCGACCAGGCTGCTCAGGTCCCATGGTCGCCGGAAGAAGGATGATCATCCTGTTCTGTCCGGTCGCCTCTCGGCCCGCCCGGTCGGTGACCGACTTGCGCGTCTAGTAGCTCCGGAACATCCGTGCAATCTCGTCTGGGTTGCGTGTCACCGTCAGGGCCAGCAGCAGCAGAATCCGTGCCTTCTGCGGACTGAGATTATCCGCGATCAGGAACCCTGCATCGCGGAGCCGTGTGCCACGGAAGGTGCGGCCGGACCCGGCGCGGGTACTCTGGACCACCACCACGCCACCATTGGCGGCAGCTTCCTTCAACGCGTCGAACTCGCCCGGTGGCGTGCCGCCGGGCGCAAATCCTGCCGACACGATCCCTCGCGCACCCGCTGCAACAAACGCGCGCACCGCCGTCCCGTCTCCGCCAGCGTATGCATAAGTAATATCCACCCGTGGCAGAGCATCCAGCGCTCGCACATCGAACTCCGTATCCGGCGCATGCCGGCGCACCGGCCGGCGGTAAAACACGACCGCATCGCCGTCCGCGTGCCCCAGCACCCCAAAATCCGGCGTGCGAAACGTTTGCAGCCGCAGCGTCGCTGTCTTCGTCACTTCACGCGCGGCATGGATTTCGTCGTTCAGCACCGCCAGCACGCCCAGACCCCGCGACTCCGGGCTCGCCGCGACGCGAATCGCATTGACCAGATTCATTCCAGCGTCGGTCGACAAGGCGCTCGACGGCCGCTGCGCCCCGACCAGCACCACCGGCACCCTCACCTTCAGCGTCAGGTTCAGGAAATACGCCGTTTCCTCCAGCGTCGCCGTGCCGTGCCCGATGACGATGCCAGCGAGGTCCGCATGCTCCGACACGAGCCGATCGCACAGCCGAACCAGTTCCTGCCAGTCCGCATGACCAATGCCGGTGCTGGGGATGTTGCGGTACCGAATTGGCAACACCTCCGCCACCAGCGCGGCTTCCGGCCAGCGCGCGAGGATCTCCTCGGCGTGCATTACGTTGCCAGTCGCACCATAGTCCTGCAGGTCCAACGGCCCGGTGCCGAGCGATGCGATCGTTCCGCCGGTGCCGATGAACGCGACCTTCGACTTGCTCATGCCACGGTCACAGCCGAAGCGCCGGCCGCGTCCAGCACCGGCGGACGCAGCGCATGGAAATCCGTGTCACGCTGGAATGCATCCGCGACTTTCAGCACGCGTGCCTCCGCAAATGGCCGGCCGGCGATCTGCAATCCGATCGGGCAGCCATTCGGATCGAAGCCACAGTTCACGCTGACCGCGGGCAGACCGAGATAGTTGAAGGGCCGCGTGTTCGCCGACACCGCAAGGAACTTATGTTCTGTGCCAGGAGGGCCTCGCTCCACATCGGTTTCTGACAGCAGGGGCAGGTTTGTGCGAATGGTCGGCATCACGAGAACATCGACTTTGCCGAACACCTCCGCAGCGAACGCACGCAAGATAGGCCCGCGCCTGCTCAATGCCTCGATGTAATAAGTAGCGGGAATGGCGTACGCGGGATACATGCGTCCACTGATTGCACCGCCATAGTCCTGTGCCGAAGTACGCATCCACTGAGCGTGAATCGTTGCTGCTTCAACGCGCGAGATGATCCCGACATAAGTCGACACCGCTTCCATCAGAGGCAGCGGGATGCGCTGCACGACGGCACCGCGTCCGGCCAGCACCTCGAGCGCGGTCTCCATCGCCGCCACCACTGGCGCATCTGGAGCGTCGAGGAAATACGTCGTCGGCACGCCCACCCGCACGCCGCGCAGATCGCCATCCAGCGCGGCCTCGTAGTCCGGCACGGGCAGATGCGAGCTGGTCGGATCACGCGGATCGTGTCCCGCGATCACATTCAAGATGCGGGCGCAATCCTGTGCCGTACGGCATAGCGGCCCAACATTGTCTGCAGAAAAAGACAGGGGCATCACACCGTAGCGTGACACCCGTGTCTGCGTCGGCTTGATCCCGGTCACGCCGCACGCAGCTGCGGGAAGCCGGATCGAACCGCCGGTATCGGATCCGAGTGCCATGTAATTGCACCGCGCCGCCACGGTCGCGCCGGAACCGGAAGACGACCCGCCGGTGATATACGGCAGATTCCACGGATTGTGGCAGTCGCCGAATGTCCTGTTATGGCCCGTCGGGTTCTGTGCGAACTCCGCCATGTTCAGGCCGCCAAACGCATAGGCGCCGGCCTGGTTCAGCTTCGCCATCACCGTCGCGGTCACCTTCGGGCGGAAGTCCCGCCGCAAGGCCGAGCCGCAGGTCGCGAGCTTGCCCGCCTGGTAGTACATGTCCTTGTGCGCCATCGGCACGCCGTGCAGCGGCCCCAGCGAGGCTTTCTCGCGCACCGTCCTGTCGGCAGCGCGTGCAGCGTCCTCGGCGCCTTCTTGATCCAGCCAGATCATCGCGTTGATCCTCGGGTTCACCGCATCGAGATTGGCCAGAAGCGCGTGGAGCAGTTCAACCGATGTGGCTTCGCCGTTGCGCACGGCGTCTGCGGCCTGCACGAGCGTGAGATTGGCAAGATCGGTCATGGCCTAGACCTCCCGCGCGTCGTGCAAAGCGGCTTCGAAGCTGGACGGCTCGTCCTCGAACACCAGGGTGCTGCGCAGGGCCTCGAAGGCACGAATCGTTTCAATCAGGTCGGCCGCCATGCGCCGCGCCGGCTCATTCGGCGCCGAAATGCCATGCCATCGCGTGATCGTTTGCTCTATTTCCGCCAGAAACGGGTCCATGCTGCGCCTCCCCGCGTTGAAGGCGATAGTATGGCAGCAGAAGCGGAGGTGGGTGCAATGGCTGCGTTTCTCGTCATGGCCGGGCTTGTCCCGTCCATCCGCGGCTGCACTGCACGCGCGAAGGGTCGGCATAGATCGCCGGCACGGAGCCGGCCATGACGATGCGGTCGGTCGTGACGTCCCCGCCGTCGTTCGAGACCAACATCCCCGCCCGCCTCGATCGTCTGCCCTGGACCGGCTTTCACTGGTTGGTGATCGCGGCACTCGGCATTGCGTGGGTGCTGGACGGATTGGAGGTCACCATCGTCGGCTCCCTGTCCGGCGCCTTGTCCGAAAGCCACACGCTGCACCTCTCGGCGCAGCAGGTCGGCGATGCCGCCAGCGCCTATCTGATCGGCGCTGTCTCCGGTGCGTTGTTCTTTGGCTGGCTGACCGATCGGCTTGGCCGCAAGAAACTATTCAGTGTGACCGTGCTGGTCTATCTGCTAGCGACAATCGCCTGCGGCCTGTCCTGGAACTTCGCGTCCTTTGCCGTATTTCGCCTGCTGACCGGTGCGGGCATCGGCGGCGAATACGCCGCAGTGAACGCAACAATTCAGGAGTTGATCCCGGCCCGTCGACGCGGCTTCACCGACCTCGTGGTGAACGGCAGCTTCTGGATCGGCGCCGCGATCGGCGCGGCCGGGGCGCTCGTTGTGCTCGATCCGCGTCTGGTTCCCACCGAAATCGGCTGGCGTGCCGCATTCATCATCGGCGGCGTGCTCGGTTTCATCGTGTTGCTGCTCCGCCGCTTCCTGCCGGAGAGCCCGCGGTGGCTGATGACGCACGGCGATCCGGACGGCGCCGAGGCGGTCGTACGCGGTATCGAAGAACGCGTCGAGCGGGAATCCGGTACCCGGCTTCCGCCACCGCCGGAGCGATCATTGCGTCTACGCACCGATATAGAGTCCTGGTTCGCTGCGGGTGTGCGTGCACTGCTCACCGCGTATCGCAGCCGTACCGTGCTTGGCACCGTGCTGATGGCGGCGCAGGCATTTTGCTACAATGCGGTGTTCTTCACCTATGCATTGATCCTGACACGCTTTTACCACGTTCCATCCGGCCGGGTCGGCCTCTTTATGTTGCCCTTCGCCGCCGGCAATTTCCTGGGCCCGCTGTTGTTGGGCAAACTCTTCGATACGCTCGGACGCCGCACGATGATCACTGCCACCTATGCTCTCTCTGGCATCATGATGGCCATCACCGGTTGGTTGTTTTCAATTGGAGTATTGGACGCAGTGCAGCAGACCGCTGCCTGGACAATCATCTTCTTCGTCGCATCAGCCGCCGCAAGCTCCGCCTATCTGACCGTCGGCGAAAGCTTTCCGCTTGAAGTGCGGGCGGTCGCGATCGCAGTCTTCTACGCATTCGGCACGGCTGTCGGCGGCGTCGCCGCCCCTGCCCTGTTCGGCGCGCTGATCGACACGGGCTCGCGAGTATCAATCTTTTACGGCTATCTGCTCGGCGGTTTGCTGATGATCATCGCCGGCGGCACCGAGGCCGTGCTCGGCGTAAGCGCCGAAGGCCGTGCGCTGGAGGATGTGGCGCCGCCTCTATCGGCGATCTGACCCACCTGTGGGGTGTATCGGGAGGGGACAGCTCAGGCGCCTTGTATCACTGCCTGAGACTGGCCCGACGGCCCCGGTTCGCGCGCTCTCCCTCCACGCCCTCCCCTCTTGTCGGGATGAGCGTTGTGGCTGCACCAGCTTTGCCCGCCTCGCACCGCGACTTTCGCCGCCCTTTCGGTCGCGTCGGCCCCTGGTCCAGGCGTCAGCCCCCCTCCCTTGCCTTCCCTCGCCGCATCGGCCATATCCCCCGCGCCGGCACCGCCGGTAATTCACACGCGGGGCACCTTTCCCGGTCCGTCCGGGTTCCGGTGTCGCAAGACGCAGCCTCGCGGAGGCCCAACCGGACGCGAGAAAGGATCCGCTCAATGGCGATGCCCGAGTTCACCCTGCGCCAGCTCCTCGAAGCCGGCGTGCATTTTGGCCACCACACGAGGCGCTGGAACCCGAGCATGGCGCCGTATCTCTACGGTGTGCGGAACCAGGTCCATATCATCGACCTGCAGCAGACCGTGCCAATGCTCGACCGCGCTCTGCGCGCGATCCGCGACACCACCGCGGCCGGCGGCCGAGTGCTGCTGGTCGGCACGAAGCGTGCTGCGGCTGAATACGTCGCCGAGGCGGCCCGCCGCTGCGGCCAGTACTACGTCAACCACCGTTGGCTTGGCGGCACGCTGACCAACTGGAAGACCATCACAGGCAGCATCAAACGACTGCGCCAGATCGAGGAACTGCTGTCCGGCGACACCGCCGGCCTGACCAAGAAAGAGGTGCTGGAGATCACCCGCGATCAGGAGAAGCTCGAACGTGCCCTCGGTGGCATTAAGGAGATGGGCGGTCTGCCCGACATCCTGTTCATCATCGACACGAACAAGGAAAAACTCGCTGTCGAGGAAGCCAATAAGCTGCACATTCCCGTCGTCGCGGTGCTGGACAGTAACTCCGATCCCACCGGCGTCACCTACCCGATCCCCGGCAACGACGACGCAATCCGCGCCATCACGCTGTACTGCGACTTGGTGGCCGGCGCCGTGCTGGATGGGATTAGCGCGGAAATGGCGGCGAGCGGCGCCGACATCGGCGCGGTGGAGGACCTGCCGCCGGAAACCCTGCCGGAGGTTGAAGCACCGGCAGAGCGTGCGCACGTCTGAGCGAAGGGAGACCAATCATGGCTGAGATCACGGCAGCCTTGGTGAAGGAGCTGCGCGAAAAGACCGGCGCCGGCATGATGGACTGCAAGAAGGCGCTGGCCGAGACCGGCGGCGACATGGAGCAATCAGTCGATTGGTTGCGCAAGAAGGGCCTCGCAGCGGCGGCCAAGCGTTCTGCGCGCGTGGCAGCCGAAGGGCTGATCGGCATCGCGTCGATGCCACACAAGGCGGCGATGGTCGAGGTCAACGCTGAGACCGATTTCGTCGCCCGCAACGAAACCTTCCAGGCGTTCGTTGAGACCTTGGCAAAGCTCGCGCTGAGCGTCGGAGACGACATCGAGAAGCTGAGGGCCGCCCAGTTTCCGGGCAGCACGGTGACGGTCGCCGACCACATGACCAACCTCGTCGCGACGATCGGCGAGAACATCACGCTGCGTCGCGCCAAGGTGATCGCAGCGCCAGGCGGCGTGGTCGCAACCTACGTGCACCAGGCGCTGCGTCCGGGCGTGGGCAAGATCGGGGTGCTGGTAGCGCTGGAAGGTACTGGCGAACTCGAGGCGTTGGAATTGCTCGGCCGGCAGATGGGCATGCATGTCGCAGCGTCGCGACCCATGTCGATCGACATCGCCGGCGTCGATGCCGCGGCGCTCGAGCGCGAAAAAGCGATTCTGATCGACCAGGCGAAGCAATCCGGCCGGCCCGACAACATCATCGAGAAAATGGTCGAAGGGCGCATCCGGAAGTTTTACGAAGAGGTCGTGCTGCTGGAGCAGGTGTGGGTGCATGACGGCGAAAGCCGGGTGAAGGCGGTCGTGCAGAAGGCCGGCGCGAAGCTCTTGGCGTTCGAGCGTTTCCTTCTCGGCGAAGGCATCGACAGACCGCAGGGGCCGGACTTCGCCGCCGAAGTCGCCGCGACAGCCGGCGCTTAGGCCACATCAGACTGCGCATCGCGAGCCCGTCACTGACCCGGGCCCGCACTGCCCGTCCACGATCCTCACCCTGACGAAAGCCGGGACCGATGGTGCATCGGCCTCGGCTGTCGACGAGATGAGGTGATGGGATCCCGATGATGCCGGTTGCTGCGGACAGCTCTCCAACCACCCCGCCACCGCATCGGCTGGCATCAGACCGCGCGAGCAGAAAGATCCCGGCGCGAACTCGACGCCGAGGGCCGCCGCTACCCGGGTGCGGCGATTGATCGGCACGATTGCTGCTGGCTGGTGTGGATGATTGCGCCGCCCAGTCTGGTCAACAGCTCGGCCGGGTGCATGCCCGCCGCAGCGCCCGTGCCGATGATGCCAGCGTCCATCTCAGTACGTGACGAGCATACGCCCGAACCGGGCACTTTGGTCGTTGTGGCGAGAACCAACCCATCGGGTCACGCGCCGCAGGCGGCGTGCTTACCCCAGCTTGAATGCCGGCTTCCGCTTTTCCACGAATGCCGCCATGCCTTCCCTCTGATCGGGGGTGCCGAACAGCGAAAGGAATGTGTTGCGTTCGTAACGGACGCCTTCATGCAGGGTGGTTTCGAAGGCGCGGTTCACGGCCTGCTTGGCCATCGCCAGCGCCACCGGTGACATCGTGGCGAGACGTTCGGCTATCTTCAGTGCCTCGGGGATGAGCTCTGAGGCTGGAAACACGCGCGAGACGAGGTTGGAGCGTTCCGCTTCCGCGGCATCCATCATCCGCGCAGTCAGGATCATGTCCATCGCCTTGGTTTTGCCGACCGCGCGCGTCAGGCGCTGGGTGCCGCCGGCGCCAGGGAAAATGCCGAGATTGATCTCTGGCTGGCCGAACTTCGCCGTGTCCGCGGCAAGAATGAAATCGCACATCATTGCCAACTCGCAACCGCCGCCCAAGGCGAAGCCGGCAACAGCGGCGATGACAGGCTTCTTCACCTTCAGCACGGTTTCCCAGCGGGCGCCGATGAAGTCTTGCATCAGCGCCTCGGGGTGAGTGCGCTCGCGCATTTCCTTGATATCCGCACCGGCGGCGAACGCCTTCTCGCTGCCGGTCAGCACGATGGCGCCAACGCCAGGGTCGGCATCGAACGCGAGAAGCTGGTCGCCGAGCTCCTGCATCAGTGCGTCGCAGAGCGCGTTCAGTGCCTGCGGTCGGTTGAGGCGGATCAGCCCAACGCGGGCGTGGGTCTCCACGAGGATGTTCTGGAAGTTGGGCATCGGTCAGTGCTCCACTGCGAATGGTTGGGTTCGATTATGCGGTACGGGGGCGTGGCGGACCACCACCGGGTTCGACGAAGCGCAGCGGCACAGCCACTGTTATCCTCGCGAAAGCGGCAGCACAGGCATCTAACGGCCGCCGGATTGGTGCTGATTGATCATGGTTCCAGTCACGTTGTAACCATCGATTGCAGCGGGGTGCATGGGGCCTGTCGCGCGGAAGAGCGTCGGTCGGTACCTGGCTGCTGCCATCGTTTCGGCAACAGTGTTCGCGAATCTGCTGCCCCCCGGTGACCGCGGCGACGGCTTCAACCGAACCGGACGTCCCCGCTGGCGACATGTGCGGGCATGTGCAGGGCAGCGCCGTTCGCGCCCTGATTGCGTCGCGCGAGGATGGCACGTTATCCATCAATTCAACCCAGGACGAGCCAGGGAAACTCACCTGCGTCTGGTCGGCGCTGAAAACCAGCGCACCGGACGGCTCAGCGCCCGATGCGACGCTCACACTCGGTCTCTATCACTTTGCGAGCGCGGCGCGGGCGCGGACCCAATTGCATGGCTTCGGGATTTCTCCGCACCGGCCGCAGCTTGTCCAAACCGACGATGCGGACGACGAGGTCATCCAGCTCTCGCCGCGCATGGAGGCGGCGCGTCATGGCGCGGACATTGCGGTCGCCCAGGCAACCGCGCCGCGGTCTAGTTCGAGCCGCCCGGACTGGAATGCGCAATTCGAGGCTTTCACGCTGACCGGCAGCGGCGCCCGAGTGCAGGCCGCATCCGAACCGCCCGCGACCGCCTCGGCCGGTCAGCCGCCGGCAGTCGCGGCGGGTGCGTGGCGTCCTCCGGAAGGTTCGCTTCCGCCAGGCAGCGCGATGGCAGTGCCGGTCGTGCACCTCATGGGGCTGCTGGCACGCTGGAGTTTTGAACTTGTGCCGGTCGCGATTCTGTTGTCGATCCTCATCGGCGTCATCGCAACCTGGCTGCGTCGTAGCGCTGTCCTGCTGCTTGTGCCCATCGTGTTCGGCTACGCGATTTTGAACGTGATCATCGGTCCGGATTGGGTCGCAGCGCTGATTTACCGCTACGGCCATCAGGCTCAGGCGACCGTGACCGGCACGTTCCCGACCAACGACATCGACAACAATCAGAGCGTCGTCGGCTTTCACGTCCTGATCCGTCCCGCTGACGGACCCATCGTCGAGACCACGTTTCGCAGCGACGACTTCAACGTCTATCCGCCACGAAACCGCACCCGCTACCCTGATATCGGCGACGTTTTTGCGGTCCGGTATCTGCCCGGCCATCCAGACGAGTTCGTGATCCTCCGCGACGACGGCAGTCCATGGAGCAAGCGGCTGCGTTGCGAAGACCTGGCAGTCACGGCCGGTCAGGCAGACCAGAAGGCCAGGTTCTCGCCGGATAATCTGGCCTTCCGGCAGGCGACCCAAGCCGCCCACGCCGCGCTGCAGTCGGCCGGCTGTCAGGCGGATGACAACCCGAATTGACGCGCCTGGTACTTTTGCCCAAGCGGCGGATACCGCCTCACACGCGAGGAGAACTTCTTCCGAGCAGCAATCCGGCCCCTTTCCCGTCCTTTCTCGTGCGCCATCATCGCCGTATTGCGCCCGTCCGCGCGTCGCATCGAAGCGGCTCTGGGGGGGCGCCGCCCGCCCGATGCACGGGCATCGTGCATCGGTTCGATCGTCCTTTGCATCGGCGCGGCCGCGCCCCCCGGCTAAGCGCGAATCTGCGCTTCAGGTCTTCAGTTGCTCACCGATCGGCAAACTGCGAATGCGTTTGCCGGTCGCTGCAAAGATCGCGTTGCAGAGCGCTGGCGCGAATGGCGGCAAGCCCGGTTCGCCGACGCCACTCGATGGCACGTCCCAGCCCGCCGGGACAATATGGGTTCGCACGTTCAGCGGCGCCTCACCGATCCGCGGCAACACAAACCCGTCGAAATTGTCCTGCTCGGGGCGTCCGCGCTTGAACGTGATCTGCCCATGCTTGGCGAGGGCAAGCCCCATCACCGCAGCACCTTCGATCTGCGAGCGAATCCGCTCCGGGTTTACGTGGAAGCCGCAATCGATCGCAGTGTCCACCTGGCGGATCGCCAATGTGCCCTGGCTGTCAACCGCCACATGAACGACGCTGGCAATGTAGCTTAGGAAGCTGCGATGAGCGGCGATGCCCATGCCCTCGCCCTTGGGTAGCGTTTTGCCCCACCCCGCTTGCTCCGCGGCGATCTCCGCGACACGACGCAGGCGTCCGGTCTCAATCGGGTAGGTCTCGAACGGATCGCCGTAATTCCAGAAGTCTGTCACGCCTTGAGACTTACGCGGATCAACGATGCGGTCGGGGCCGATGAGCTCCAGCAGCATCTCCTTCTGATCGCGGTTAAGCGCGACGGCGAGCTCTCCTGCCATCGACTGCACCGCGAAGCCGTGCGGAATGTTCGAAACCGAGCGGAACCAGCCGATGCGTGTATGTGCCTCACACTTACCGTTCTCACAGCGCAGGTTCGGGATGGCGAATGGGTTGTCGACGAACCCCATGCCGAGCTCGAACGGCGCTTGGTGGTCCGCCCCCTTCTTGAACGTGGAGAATATGGTCGGCGCAACGCTGCGATGCCGCCACGCCACCACCTTGCCATTGCCATCGATCCCGGCGTCGATCCGCTCGACCGAGACCGTGTGGTAGAAGTCATGCTGGATATCGTCCTCGCGCGTCCACACCAGCTTGATCGGTGCGCCCGCAGCTTTCGACACCAGCGCCGCTTCCAACACATAGTCCCATTTCGATTTGCGCCCGAATGCGCCGCCGAGCAGTGGCACGTTCACCGTGACTTTCGCCGGTGGGATCCCGAGCATCTCGGCCAGGTCGTCGCGGCAGCCGCCCGGGCTCTGCGTCGGCGCATAGGCCACGCATTCAGTGCCAGAGCTGCCCTGGAACACATGTACCACGGCAGCCGGCGGTTCCATGCTGGCATGGGCCAGATGCGGTGCGTAGTACTCGGCGGTTATCACTTTGGCGGCGGATTTCAGCGCCGCCTCGGCATCGCCGTCATTCCGCACCACTTTGCCAGGCTTGTCGGCGGTGGCCGACATCTCCTTGTGGAACGCTACCGAATCGTAGTGTGCGTTCGGGCCATCGTCCCAGGTGATCTTCAGGGCTTTGCGGCCTTTGACGGCAGAGCCGGTATTGCGCGCCACCACTGCGACGCCACCCACCGGGCGGAACTTGGTCGGCCAGGGCCAGCCCTGTACTTTCACCACCTTCTCAACGCCCGGAACCTTCAGCGCTTCCGTGGCGTCGAACGACACCAGCTTGCCGCCCACCACCGGAGGACGCGCGACCACCGCGAACTTCATGCCGGGAATCTTCGCGTCGATTCCATAGGTCGCGTGGCCGGTGGTGATGTCGTGCAGGTCGACGATGGGGATCGATCCAGTGCCAATATAGCGAAAGTCGCGCGGATCCTTCAGTTTCAGGCTTTCGATCGGCGGTGTCGGCAGCGCACTGGCGTCCTTGGCCAGATCGCCGTAGCCGACCATGAGCCCGGAATCCAGGTCCACGACCTTGTGGTTCTCTGCCCGCACCTGCGACAGGGGCACACCCCATCGCGTCGCCGCCGCCTGCTCCAGCATCATGCGCATGGCAGCGCCACACTGCCTCATAGGCTGCACGAAATGCCGGATGCTGCGCGACCCGTCGGTATCCTGGTTGCCGTATTTCTTCTCGTCGCCCGGCGCTTGCTGCACCCGCACCAACCGCCAATCGGCTTCCATTTCATCAGCGACCACCATCGGCAGGCTGGTACGCACGCCGGTACCCATCTCGGAGCGGTTGGTGATGATCGTGACGTGGCCGGAGGGTTCGATGGCGATAAAGACATGCGGATCGTTCACCGTGCCGTTGGGCATTTGGTCGGCGCCCGTCTTCCACGCTGAGCGAGCCGGACGAGACAGCATGCCGGTTCCCACCACGAGCGCACCCGAGCCGATCAGGCCCTGCAAGACGAAGCGGCGGCTCACATTGGCGATGCCGCCTGATGGTATTGTGATTGTGTCGAACATGTGGGTCATGGTTCACACTCCCGTCGAGGCCAGACGCACCGCTTCGGCAATGCGCTGATAGCAGCCGCAACGACAGATGTTGCCGGACATGGAATCGAAAATCTCCTGATCCGACGGCTTGGGGTTCTGTGCCAACAGCGCGGCTGCCTGCATGATCTGTCCGGCGTGACAGTAACCGCATTGCGGGGCGCTGGTCTCGCGCCAGGCACGCTGCACCGGATGGTTGCCCTCGGGATGGAGGCCCTCGATGGTGACGACCTTCCGATCGCCAACCGAGGAAACCTGAACCTGGCAAGACCGCACGGCGACGCCGTTGAGGTGCACGGTGCAGGCACCGCAAAACCCTCCGCCGCAGCCGAACTTGGTGCCGGTCAGCCCCAGCTCGTCACGAATCACCCAGAGCAGGGGAACGTCGGCATCGCCATCATAGGTATGGCGCTGCCCGTTGATTGTCAGCTCGACCATCTTTCCACCTCCTCGATGGGGCGAGATGGCACGGCGGAATGCCGCCCCTCTCGCCCGTCCACCGGTTGTTGCAGCGACCTCGTCAGTCCTCGTCCTGCCTCCGCAGCGCGAACACCCAGACCACGCCACCCTGCGGCACCGCGTCGGGGTCGAGCTTCAACGACGTCTTGGCCAGTGAATCCTGGATGCGTTGGGCGTCGACGCCCCACCCGGACTGCACCGCGACGTACTCGGTGTCGCCCACTTGATAGGCGACCGGCATACCGATGATACCCGAGTTTGTCCGTTGCTGCCACAACAGCTCGCCGGTCTTCGCGTCGAACGCGCGGAACATTCGGTCGTTGGTGCCGCCTGTAAACACCAGGCCGCCCGCCGTGCTCAGCACCGAGTCAAACAGCTGATTGGGGAACGGGTAAGTCCACACGCGCTTGCCGCTCGCCACGTCCCAGGCTTGCAGTTCGCCGATGTGGTCGCCGCGCGGTCGCAGCTTCAGGCTGTCAGGATCAGCGCCGAGCCAGATCTGCCCGGCGACGAGCTGCTTCTTCTCGCCCACCATCTGACCGCACATGCCGTCGTTGGCCGGGATGTACAGCAAATGGGTCTGGTCACTGTACGACTCGGAGGTCCAGTCGTCGCCACCCCACAGTGAGGGACAGAAATTCGCTTCCTTGCCGACGCTCGGCTTGTGGTCGAGGTTGTAGGTCGGACGGCCGGTCTGCGGATCGATACTCTTGAACGCATTCTGAAAGACAAACGGCCGGCCCGAGACGAACTTGATGCCGTTGTCGGTCTGCTGCAGCACCCACAGATAGCCGTCGCGTCCGGCGTGCACCAGCGCATCGATCTGCTGGCCGTCATGCTCCATGTCGATCAGTACCGGCGGCCGGACTTCGTCCCAGTCCCACGAATCGTTCCAGTGATATTGGTGATAGCCCACCAGCTTGCCGGTATCGGGGTTCAGCGCGACGGTCGAGCTGGTGTAGAGATCATCACCAGGATGCAGGTCGCCGGGCCACGGCGCAGCGTTGCCGACGCCCCAATAGACGATGTTGCGCTTGGGGTCGTAGTCGCCGGTGATCCAGACCGAGCCACCGCCCGTCTTCCACGCATCACCGGTCCAGGTGTCGCCACCCGGATCGTTGGGGCCAGGTATCGTGCGGAACAGCCACAACTGCTTACCCGTATTGGCGTCATAGGCCGCGATCAAGCTACGCACGCCGAACTCGCCGCCGGACAGGCCGACCATGACCTTGCCGTTCACCACCAGCGGCTCCAGGGTCATGTACTGACCGCGTTTATAGTCACCCACGGTGGTGTTCCAGACTTCTTTGCCGGTCTTCGCGTCGAGCGCAATCAGGTGAGCATCGACCGTGGCCAGAAACAACTTGTCTTCCCACAGTGCAACGCCACGATTGGTCGGATGCGCCTGGAAAAGATCGGCCGGCAGCTTTTCCTTGTAACGCCAGATCAGGTCGCCAGTCGCGGCATTGAGCGCCAGGACCTGCATCTCGGGCGTGGTGACGAACATCACCCCGTTGTTCACCATCGGCGGCGATTCGTGGCCTTCGACGACGCCGGTTGCGAGCGTCCAGACGGGCACGAGCCGGCTGACATTGTTCACATTGATTTGGCGCAGCGGACTGAATCCATGGTCGTCATAGGTCCGCCGATAGAGCAACCAGTTGCCGGGTTCCGGGTTCTCGAGGCGCTGTTGCGAGACCGCCGCATAGTCAGTCACCTCGCCCGCAGCAGCGCCATAGGCGAGGATGCACCCCAGCAGGCTAGCCCCGACAATTCCCAAGATGGGTCTGGTTCCCTGTCGCATCTGCATTTCCTCCACCAGTTCGTGCGTTCAGGCACGTGGTTTGTTGTCTGGTTAGGCCTCGATTGCTGTTTCTACGCTCCTTGCAATTGTTCACCGCCGACGCGGGCGGTAAACGGACCGGCGACCACGAGCACACCGTCGGCGCGCTTTAGTGGCAATGCTGGCAACGCCCGTGGCGCGGGACCGCCCACCACCCTCGCGCCATGACGCAGGTCGTACTTTGATTGGTGGCACGGGCACTGCAGCACCTGGGTGGATTTCAGCCAGTCCGTCACCGTGCACTGCTGATGCGTGCAGATGGCAGAGAAGGCTACCACGCCGTCAGCCGCGAGTTCCCTTTCCGCGCTACCGAGCGTAGCCGGATCGAAGCGCATGAGCAGGACCATGTTGAGACGCGATCCGTCGCGCGGCACCTTCCTGCTGGTATCGAACCCCCAGGCCAGCACGAGCTCCTGCTGTCCAAAGTCGCCGGATTTCAGCGGCGTGGTTCCCGCGTCGTTACCGGCGCTGACAAGCCAATCGCCTGGCTGGGGCAGCTTCATGCGCGCCGGATCGGTCGGTTCGTCAGCGCGGCCGGTCACAGTGCCAATGTCGCCTAGCGCGGCGACAACCCCGGCAATGGTGATGCGGCGCGAGACCGTCCCTCCCGGCATCGTTCCTCCCGTGCCATCGTTGTGGCGCTCGCGCGATACGGTTCCGTATCCTTCGGCGCGAGAGAGGGAGACTAGCGCCGGTTGACGTGATTGCAACGTATTACGCGTACCTGAAACTGGCGTAATCTGTTCACGCTTCCGCGATAGACGGCGGCGGTCGGCTGCCGGCAACGGATGCTTGCCCAGTATCGGGTTGTCGCTGAAACGGAGAATAGTAGCTGCGCGGTTTCTTTCTGCTGGTTGAGGCGAGTAATTCGGTCCGCAATATTCTCGGGCATGCGGCGGGATATGAGACTATCCCGCCGGACGCTGGCCTGATGCCGCCCCAAGGACATGAGGCGTCGAATGCCAGCACACGCCAAAGCCCGCCAGCCGTGACACCCGGCCTGATTCCAGAGTTGAACGCCGTTAGACCCGTGGCATGCCTAGGCCACGCTCCGCCACGATATTGCGCTGGATCTCATTGGTCCCGCCCGCGATCGTGCCCGAGAACGCACTCAGGAAGTCGAACATCGGGCTGCCGAACGGTTCCTCGGCAAGTGTCGCGAATGCCTGACCATCCACGCCCGCGGTCCGGACCATGAACGAGCAGATCCGCTGCCGCAACACCGTCGCAGACAGCTTGACGATCGACGGCAGGACGCTGGCAGAGGCGCCAGGCGTCTCGCTCTCCTCCAGCACGCGCCGTAGCAGACGCCGCGACGCCTGCATCTGCGCGAGAAAACCCACGAACTCACGATGCAGTTGCGCATCCCGCAGCCAGGTCGCGCCGGACTCCAGCGACTTGCGATAGAACGCCTCGATCTCGTGGCGTTGTCGCTCGCCACCTTCGAAGGCAATGACGCCGCGTTCCGAGGCCAGCGTCGCCTGCGCCACGCGCCAGCCATTGTTCTCTGCGCCGATCATGTTCTCGGCCGGAATCCGGACATTGGTGAGAAACAGCTCGCCGAACTCCGCGCGGCCATTAGCCTGCCGGATCTGCCGCACCTCCACACCGGGAGACCGCATGTCCATGATGAAATAGGTGATGCCGCGGTGCTTCTGCGCGGTCGGGTCGGTGCGAGTCAGCAGCAGACAGTGATCCGCGTACATCGAGTAGGATGACCATATCTTCTGCCCGTTGACCACGTAGTGATCGCCATCGCGCACGGCTCGGGTGCGTAGCGATGCCAGGTCGGATCCGGAATTCGGCTCGGAAAACCCCTGGCACCAGACCTCACCCTTAGCCACGCCTGACAGGTAGCGGCGTTTCTGTGCCTCGGTGCCGTGTGGCAGCAACGTGCCGGGCATGTGGATCAGCGAAATGGTGAACATGCGCGACTGCGGTGCATCGGCGCGCGCCATTTCGTCTGCAATTGCGATCAGATGACGTTGCGACAGCCCGGCACCGCCGTACTCCGTCGGCCAGTGCGGAATGGCGAGACCGACTTTGCTGCGCTCCGCCATCCACCAGCGCTGGAACGCGATGTATTCCTCATTCGATGCTCGAACCATGCGGGCCTTCCAGTCGGGCGGCACTACTTGGACCAGCCAGTTGCGGATCGCCCGGCGGAACTCGGTCAGGTCATATTGCGCATCGAGAATGCTCATAGCCCCAGCTCCAGCGCAGAATGGCCGGATAGGGTGATGGCGGCCAATGCGGCGGCGGCGCGATCGCGCACCGCGTTGTTCGGCATGACCAGCACTTCATTCATCCGCGCCCGTTTGAGAAATATGTGCGGATCGAAGTCCCAGGTGAAGCCGACGCCACCGTGCAACTGCACGCAGTCGGTGGTGATGAACACGCCGGCCTCGGTGACTTCGGCCTTCGCCAAGGACGCCCAAATGTCGGCATCGGCCTCGTCCGCCGCGATTCGCTGCAGTGCGTGTGCAACCATCTCATCTGCCACCGCAAGCTTCGTGGCCAGGTCGGCGGCGCGGTGCTTCAGTGCCTGAAACCCCGCAATGGGTTGGCCGAATTGCTCACGGGTTTTCATGTAGCCGATGGTGCGTTCAGTGATGCAACGGGCGCCACCTGCGCTGTCGGCAGCTACCGCGAGCGCCATGGCCCTGGTCAGGGCCGCAATGGTCGCCGCAGCATCAGGCAGCACCGCGCTGGGTTTGGCGTCCGCCAGGCGCACGTCGATCACATCCCGCGTGCGGTCCCACATGGGCGTCGCAGCGACCTCAGCGCCTGCGAGTTCGACGATGACCCAGGAACCGTCGGTGGGGGCGAGAACGAATGCCGCATCGCGTGCACCGAGACAACGCAGCTTGCCGGACACGCCGGCACTGGAGCGGGTCAGCGTAGGTCCGTCGAGCGTGGCTGGCACCGCGGCGCTGATCTCGCCCGATGCGAGCCGCGGCAGCCATGCCGCGCAGATCGCGTCATCGGCGGTTTCGGCGATCGCCTGCGCCGCAGACAGAGTGGCGATGAAAGGTCCCGGCGCTGATTGCCGCCCCAGTTCATGATGCAGAATGGCGAGGCCCTGGGCACCCATGCCGAGACCGCCGAATTGCTCGGGAATCCCGAACCCCAGCCAGCCAAGAGCCACAGCCTGGTCCCACAGCTCCCTATCGAGCCTGTGCTTGCCGTCGATGAACGCATGCAGGTCTGTGCTGCCGCATTGCTCTGCCAGCACACCGGCAACACTTTCGCGTAATGCATCGAGCGTTGCCTGATCCGGCGTGGCGGCCGTCTCGATCGTCGATGTGACCATGTTCTTTCCTGTCGCTCCCGCGTGAGCGGCTTCCTCCGGGGCCGAGTATTCATGGCCCGACACACGCCTGCAAGCGCACACCGTTTCGTGCGCTCAGTGTCCACCGGCCACGCTCAGCGCTGTGCCGGTGATATAGCTCGCCTCGTGCGAGGCAAGGAATAGCACGGCCGCCGCGATCTTGCGCGGCTGGCCGATGCGACGCATCGGCAGCGCGACGTGCTGAACGTACGCACCGCTTCCGCACATATCCTTGAAGGTTCCGGCGGTTCGCTCGATCGCGATCGGCCCCATCGCGACCGCGTTGCTCCGAACGCCGTGGTCTAAGAGTTCCATTACCGCACAGCGAATGAACCCAAGGACCCCGCCGTTCGCGGCCGAACAGGCCTCGCCGCCGCCGCGAGCTCGTCAGCCCCCACTGAGACGGTCAGCCCCGCCTATTTCGCCAGCACCCGCGCCAGTTCCAGCAGTTCCGTATGCACCGGCTTTGTCCGCCCAACGATGTCGGCCAGCTTGGTGCGCGTCACTTCATTGCGCTGCCAGCCGACCAGCACGCCGGTCTCCCCATCACTCAGCGCCTTCACCGCACCAACGCCAAGCCGCGTTGCCAGGATACGGTCGAATGCGCTGGGCGGCGCGCCGCGGACCACGTGCCCCAGCGTCGTCGCCCGCAGTTCGAACCCCGTCCGCTGTTGCTCGCCCTCAAAATACGCCAGCACCTTCGCCGCGCTCTCCTGGACGCCCTCGGCAATCACCACGATCGCATGAGTCTTGCCGCGTTCGTATGCCGCGCGCAGCCGCTGCGCGATCTCGCTGGCCGGCACTTCGAATTCCGGAATTGAGATCACTTCGGCGCCGCCGGCCAGCCCGGCCATGATCGCCAGATAGCCGCAGTCGCGTCCCATCGTCTCCACCAGAAAGGCCCGGTTGTGCGACGAGCCTGTGGTACGCAGATGATCGATTGCTCCGAGCGTGACGTTGATCGCGGTGTCGCAGCCAATGGTAATGTCGGTGCCCGGCAGATCGTTGTCGATCGTCGAGGCGACGCCGACGACGTGCACGCCGAGTTGGCTGAGCGCATGAGCACCGGTCTGCGAACCATTGCCGCCGATAACCACCACGCCCTCGATGCCATGCTGTGCCAGGTTGCGCAGCGCCTTGGACAGGCCCCTTTCAGTGCGGAACTCGGGCGAGCGCGCGCTGCCGAGGAATGTGCCGCCAACCTGGATGATGCCGCCCACGTCGCGGGCACTCAGCGGGCGGAATTGCCCATCGACCAGGCCCTGCCAGCCCTGCATCACGCCATGCACCGTCATGCCCTGGTCGAGAGCGCTGCGCGTCACCGCGCGGATCGCCGCGTTCATACCGGGGGCATCGCCGCCGCTGGTCAGGATTGCGATATGGTTCATGGCTCCGGATCCGATAATGATGCATCGCACAACGCAAGAACCACGCCAAGGACCGGTGCCGCCACACCGGTGCCGAGATGATCATGCTCCGCGGCCGGTTTCGCGCGCTATGCCGTGTCACGTCGCGCCGTTGCCGCACCTCACTTTGCTCCGGCTTGCGGGCTGTCGCGTGCGATGCGTATATGCCACCACGCCGCAACGATGCGTGCTAAATCGCCACACGCGAGAGGAGAAGCACCATGGGCCGCTTGTTCGCCAATATCTGCGAAACCGTCGGCCGGACGCCCGTCGTCAAGATCGGTAAGCTGGCACCGTCCGGCGTCAACCTCTACGTCAAGATCGAAGCGTTCAATCCGTTGGGCTCGGTGAAGGACCGTCTTGCGCTTGGTGTCATCGAGGACGCCGAACGCACCGGCAAATTGAAGCCAGGCCAGACCGTTATTGAGGCAACCAGCGGTAACACCGGCATCGGTCTCGCCATGGTCTGCGCGCAGCGCGGTTATCCGCTCGTCGTCACCATGGCGGAAACCTTCAGCGTCGAGCGCCGCAAGCTGATGCGCTTCCTTGGTGCCCAGGTCGTCATCACGCCTGCATCTGGCCGCGCCGTCGGTATGGTCGACAAGGCGGTCGAGCTGGCCAAGACGCACGGCTGGTTCCTCACCCGCCAGTTCGAGAATGAGGCCAACGCCGACATGCACTCCCGCACGACGGCACGCGAAATCATCGACGACTTCGCCGGCGAACGCCTCGACTATTGGGTCACCGGCTATGGCACTGGCGGCACACTGAAGGGAGTCGCGCGCGTGCTCGCCAAGGAGCGGCCAGAGACCAAAATTGTCGTCTGCGAACCGGCCGATGCTGCGATGCTGACCAGCGGGACGCCACAGCAGCGGAACGCTGACGGCTCGCCTGCGGCGGCCCATCCCGCGTTCAAGCCGCATCCGATGCAGGGCTGGGCGCCGGACTTCATTCCGAAGCTGCTCGGTGACGTCGTGGACAGCGGTCCGATTCATAAGGTCATTCTGGTCGCCGGCCCCGACGCGCTGAAATGGAGCCGCGAGCTGGCACAGAAGGAAGGCATCTTCGTCGGCATATCCTCCGGCGCGACATTTGCCGGGGCGCTGCAGGTCTGTGCCGAGGCCCCACCGGGGGCCAACGTGCTCTGCATGTTACCCGACACCGGCGAACGTTATCTGAGCACGCCGCTGTTTGCCGACGTACCCGCCGATATGAACGAAGCGGAGCTGGCCATCTCACGCTCCACGCCCAGCTTCCAGATGCCCGCCGCTGCATGACATGACGCGTGACGAATTGCGCCGCCAGGGCGAAGCCATGCAGATACGGCTGCGCGGCGACGGCCGGGACCAGCCACGCGGCTTCGGCACGCTGCTGACGGAGGCGGTGTTTGGTGCCATCTGGTCGCGTCCCGGACTTGAACTGCCTGACCGGATGATCTGCACACTGGCGGCGCTCGGGGTCACCCCGCGGCTGGGCGCGCTACGGCGGCTCATCGCCGCGGCGCTGGATGTCGGCCTCGCACCGGCCGCAATCCGCGAAGTCCTAATCCAGGCCGGGCTTTATGCCGGCTTCTCGGCGGCGGAGGAAACGCTGGAGTTGGCGGCACAGGTTTTTGCTGCGCGCGGTGTGGAATTCCCGGCCGATCCCCCGGCGGATGTTTCGCTCGAGGACCTGACGACGCGCGGCCGCGCGACAATGCAGGCGCTGCACGGCGAGCGGTCTCTGCAGGGCTACGCGGCGCCGGACAACCCGGTGACGGGTGCTCTGTATCCTCTGGCGATCCAGTACGGTTACGGCGACATCTGGTCGCGACCCGGATTAGGCAGACGCGAGCGTGCACTGGTGTCAGTAGCGGCCTTCACTGCACTGCGACTGCCCGAACAAGTGCAGAAGTTCGGCCAGTCGGCGCTCAACGTCGGGCTGACCAAAGCACAGGTGATCGAGGCTGTGATCCAGACGGCGCCCTACAGCGGCTTCCCGCCCGCACTGAACGCGCTGGCGGCGTTGAGCGCGGCGTTTCGGTGAAGAAGCGCCCGTCATTGTAGTCCGGCGGGACAAAACCAGCCTCCTGCGGGAACGAACCGCGGGGCGGCTCAAGACGTCGTCGTCCGGCTCCAAGAAGAAACCGCCCCGAAGGGCGTCATCCCGCGAAAGCCGGGACAACCCGGACGGGGATATGCTGTCGCCGGGTCGCCACTGATAAGCGCGTTTCATCCTGTTGCCGGTCGGCCGTTGCGGCCGGTCGCAGCCGAGCAAGAAACCTCGGCGGTTGTTGTCTTCCTGGCGCAATCCGCGACCTATGCAGCGTCGGCCGCGACGTTTGCCGCGGCGACACGTGGTCCGCATTTCCTGCCGGGCGCGACCACAGTCGGCCGGCCGCCGACGCGCCGTGACAGGAGTTCTACAGGCCTATACGACGCCGTTGCGTAGTACCGCCTCGCCACGCCAGAGGCGATCGAGGTTTTCCATCAGGATCGCGATAACATTTAGCTCGTATTTTCGTGTTTCACCCGCGGTGTGCGGCGTGATCAGGACATTCGCCATTCGCCAGAGCGGGGATTCGGCCGGCAGCGGCTCGGGATCCGTCGTGTCCACCGCCGCGCCCGCGATGCGACCCGCCTGCAACGCCGCGACCAGATCGGCTTCCACCACGCACGGACCGCGCGCGCAGTTCACCACGTTCGCGCCGGGCGGTAGCAGCGCCAGTGCGCGTGCGTCGATCAGCCCGCGCGTAGCGTCGGTCAGCGGACAGGTCAGCGCAACGTAATCCGCTTGTGGTAGGAAGGCCGGCAGTTCAGCCAGGGTATGAACCGAGTCCGCTGCCTCGCGTCCAGACGCCGGATCGCGGCGGAAGGCGATCACCCGCATGTCGAACGCCTTGCCAAGCCGTGCCAGGCGACCGCCGATCCGGCCCAGACCAACGATCAAGAGCGTCTTGCCATCAAGTTCGTCCTCGCGCCGCATCAGGTCGCCGATCATGCCGCGCCAAACTTGGCGACGCTGATTGTCGCGTGCTTCCGGCAAACGGCGGGCAAGCGCCAGAATGAGGGCCATCGCGTGCTCGGCCACGGCGCGCGCGTTGACGCCGGCGGCGCTCGCCAGGCGGATGCCGCGCGCGGTGAGCGCGTCGCAATCGAACTGATCGGTCCCAGAACCGATCGACTGGATGAAACGCAGGCACTTGCCGCGCTCGATCAGATCGTTGTGCCACAAGCCGGAAATCACCAGCACGTCCGCTTCACCAATGCGGCGGTCCAGCTCCGCGCGGTCGCGCAGCTCGAAGTGATTGATGCCAGTGTCGAGCGTCTCGAA
>JASHQG010000285.1 GCA_030037665.1 Acetobacteraceae bacterium | reverse complement strand
GGGGCGGATCCTGTCGTCGGGCCTGGGCACGTTCGCTACAGGGCGTACGGCTCGCGTATCCCCGGATCGTCGGCCGGAAAAACTTTGGTATTGCGGGTCACAAGCAGACGGCCGGCAGTTCGCGCCGTGGCCCAGATCAACGCGTCGGGCAGCTTGATGCGATGCGCTCGCCGCAACGTTACCGCACGGTCGGCGATCTCATCATTCAGAGCGGTGACCTTGAAGCCTTCCAGGAAGAGTCGGGTCGGCTCGACGAGATCGGCATCCGCTCCAACCATCACCTCCATCCAGGTGATGGTACTGACGGCCCGGTTTTCGAAGCGCTCGATTTCCTTGCGGGCCTGGGGGATCGCGTTCAGATGGTCGATGAGGATATTAGTGTCGAAAAGCGCGCCTACCATTCGCGGCGCACCTTCTTCTGATAAGTCAAACCGTCAACCTTGCGCTTACCCCACAGGCCGAACCCGTCCTCGACCTGTTCGCGCTGATGGCGGTCGAGATAGTCGTCTATCGCCGCCCGGATCAGTGCCGCGCGGGACTGGCGCACCCGTTTGGCGAGGGCGTCGAGCGCTTCGACCTGGGCTTCGTTCATGTCGATCAGGGCGCGCATCGCGGTCTCTGTCGATATGTAGTACGTATATCATATAGCAAGATGCGATGACAGGCAGACGATCGCCGTGGGGCGTGCCCTGGAAGCGCTCCTTTCACGCCTTACCGGCCCCGTGTCCGGCACGTCGGCGGGTATCGGCGCGTTGTCATTGGGGGCGGCTATCTGCGCGGCAAAATCCTCGCATGCTATGCGGCGGCCGATGATGCGGGCGAGCCGGCGGACGGTATCGTCTGGTGACCGTCCGTTGTCCAGCCATCTGCTGCTTCGATCCGATCGGTCGGCGCCCGCTGCGACACGGCCCGCGCAAACAGGACCAACGCACCGTCCACATGAACCCACGTATTCGCCCTTCTGGCCGCTTTGATCTGGGGTGTCAAAGGATCGACCTCGCCCATGTTCATCTCACCGGCTCGCAGGCACAGGCTGGTCTTTTCGTCGAGCAAAGGCAGCGGCCGGTGTCGATCCGGCCATGTGCATCAACAGGCGCGACGATCAGGAGCGTAGTCCCGAACCCGCCAGCTGCGAGGCTCTCTTGTGGATTTCTGTTGCCACGGATCGTCGGTGCTAAGTGACAGTCAACTCATCGCCTGGCCTGCTCTCGGGCCAACACGGCCGCGCGATCACGCACAGCAGCTTGCCTGATTACGTCCCGGCGGCAGATCGACGACGGGGTTCTGATCGAAGAAGCCTGACGGGATGAGCTTGAATCCGCACACCACGCAAGGCTGCACCGGATGATCCTCGGGCCTCGGCAGATGGTGCAGGCCGAAAACATGCCATAGCACTATGTCAGTATTCTCGACGGACCTATTCGCGCTCGTCCATGCTGGCAGACCCTCGCCGCCACGCGATTGGTTGACGAAGTCCCCGGCCGGGAACCGTTCCTCGGCCGAGAAAGGTGTCACCCAGAGCTGATGGCGGATGAACTGCCCGCGCCGGCCGGAGGGGCTTTCGGGGTTCGTAAATGGCTGCACTGGCGAGGAGGCCTCCAGCTTGAAGCCGGTCGGACGGCCCACCCAGTTCGCGGTCCCCAGGTTGATCACCCGCCAATAGCGCATCTTCGAGAAGTCGACGTCGCGTTGCGCCTCTAACTCGGTGTGTAGCGGTCGTTCCTCGACCAGGAATGCATTGCCGTGCGGGTTGTCGGGGCCGACCGGCAGCGCCCGGGTGTCGCATTCGACCACCGTGTTGTTCGGCCCATCCACCTCTACGTCGAGCCGGGCACAGAAAACGTGCTGATGGATATGGCCGACCACGCCAGGCGCGACCTCTGCGCCGAACGCGCCGGGTTGGCCAGGATGGCATGCCGCTGTGTTGATGATTCCTGTGGCTTTCATCTCATACTCGATGCGCCCGTCCTGATGCAGGTACCAGTAGGACGCGTACTCGTAATTTCCAATCGTTGAAATCGAGGAGATGACCAACCGCCGTGCGCGTCGCACCTCGGTGCGCCGGCTGCGCAGGTCGAAGTGTTTCCATGATAGTCCGGCGTCTTCCTCGTGCAAGCAGATGCAGTTCTCGATCAGACGCGGCTCACCGAAGACAGTCGGCACGATCGCATCGAAATAATGGATGGTACCAAGGCAGTCGCAGCCCAGCGTGAGAGAGTTCGCCATCCGTCCGAAGCCGACCTCGCCACTATCAAACACGTTCTTGCGGTAATGGCTGCGCTCCGGTGTACCATACGGCACCACCATCTCGGCGATCGAGGCACGGTAGAGAATCGGCCGGCGACGGCCATTGTGGGTATAGCCGACCCGATGCAGCACCAGCCCCTCGCGGCCGTTGAAGCCCACGCGGAAGTCCCAATTCTCCCAGGTCACTTTGTTGCCCGCAACCCGGAAGCCGGGGCCCTCAGGTTGCACGACGTCCAGCGGCGCCGAAGGTGGCCGGAACTCTGTCAGCAGCTCAGCATCGTAATTTCGTGGCGTACGCGGTACCGGGATGTAGTCTCCGGTCTCGGCGAAGTGGTCGATCACCTGGAGGATCTCCAGTGTGCTCACATCGACCAGTGCATGCAGACCCTCCACGGGATGGGCGTAGTAGTTATCGAGGGGCGAGGTACGCATCCACACAAAGCAATTTAGCACGCGCCGACCCTGTTCGTTTTCGTACCCGAAATTGCCGACCGTCCAGGGATCGAGGCACAGAAAGTCGAGATCGGCCAGCAGGCCGCGCCGACGCAGCGCCTCCTGAAAGCGCGGGTCACGCTTTACCGTCGCCTCGATCTGCAACACCTCCTCGACTGCGACCATCGCACGCGCATCCTTACGGTACACATGCGACAGTAGTTCACCAGTCTGTAGATCGAGCTTGCCAGACACCACTCCCATGACACCACGGCGATAGACGTTGAACCGCGCGATGCGCCGCACCGTGTTGCCCTCGACGAAGTTGCGTACAAACTCCTTCGGTGGCTCATCGAGGTCGATGGTCTCTACGCGCATATCAGCACCCCAGTCGAAGCACTTGCGGATCAACGCGGCCGCATGTGCGATCTCATCAGCTGACAGTGGGTCGAGCGGATGAATTGATGCTGTGGCGACGACCTTGCAGCAGGAATTTCCGTTCATGAGTCTGCTCCTTCTCCCTCGCTGATGGTCCCATAAGCCAATAGTCACAGGTCAAATGAGGCGACCGGGCCGCTGATGGCAACGCAATAGCTGTCGTTGCTGTAACAACAGGTCTGAGTGTGTTCTCGTTGGCGCATAGCACGTTCAGAGCCGACGTCAGGCTCGGAGTGTGCTGGCCAGCCATATAAGCAGAACTCCGCCATTGACTGGCGGTCCTCCCATGGATCGATCGTGTACGCCATCTCGTTATCTCGATCACCGACACAAAACGCCGTTTTGAGACCGCTCTAACACTGGTAGCGGCGTTTCTGTCAGCTCGTCTTCCATCGTCCCAAAAAGTGCTCCGCGTCTGCGGGTTTCATATCCAGCCAGCGTAGACGGTAAGATGGTCCAATGGATCGTGTTGGTGGCAATCCGGGACCAGCCGACGGATGGCCAGTCCGTCAGCTCACCCCCGGCGCTTTCAACACCGTCAATAGACATGTCGAGGCTCATCTATATTGCTTCGAAGGCACCGCGACGCTCGTCGTCCCAGTATGCCGCAAGCAGACTCGCGGTAATGAATGTGCCCAGGGTGATATAGTACACTACCGAGCATGGTAGTCCGAGAACGACCGGATACGGTCCGCCCAGCAGCCAATAGACCGGTGGAAAAAAGCCAAAGATTGCGTCCAGCGCGAACCAAACAGAGATGAAGCCGGAACGCGAACGAATCGCAACGGGTAACTCGGCCATGGTGACACCTCCCCTTACGGCATTCAAACGGTGCGAGTGATGGGGTCAAGCGCGACCTCGCCGATTGTGGCCGGACTAGGCATCCGGCTCGCAGTGAGGGCGAATAACTTCTCGACCCGCTCACGCTCTGCCGTGCTGCTTGGAAGGAGCACCGCGCAACCGACATAGACCGCAGCATTGACGACGATCGCGACGAGCCCGGACGTCAGGCCCCAGGCCCAGCCTATGCTTACCGGATAGAAAATTTGCAAGAATACGGCCAGCGCGAAGCCGATCACTGTCCCCGCGATGGCGCCTGCTGCGTTGCCGCGCTTCCAGAAGATACCGAGATATTGCGGCACTGCGAGCTGGATGATTCCCTGGTAGGACAGGATTGCCAACACGACCAGGTGGGGAATGGCGAGGGTGGCGAGCGAGGCTGACACCAGTGTCACCACCACCATGCCAATCTTCGCGATCAGCACCGATTGTGCGTGATTTAATGGGCGATACGCGCCGACGATATCGTTGGCAACCTGGGCGCCAGTGGCCTGCACTCCGCCGTCGATGCTGCCCATGCTGGCAGCCAAGAAGACGACCCCGCCGACACCGAGTAGCCACGGCCCGCCGGCGAGGTGGCAGACGGTGAACCACATCTCGTCGGATGAGTTTGCGACCTCCGGCAGCTTGCTCGCCAAAAGGCCCAGCACCACCAGTGCCATCGCCCACACCAGCGACAGTGGGGCGCCGAACGCGCCGGCGCGCTGCACGCTCCGCACGCTGTCGGCAGTGTAGATGCGGACGAAGATGGCAGGCCAGCACCAGCCCCCGATCGCGCCACTGAAGATGATCGAGAACACGAAGAGCGGACCGACCGATGCGCCCAGGCCGGGCACCGAGAGCGTTGCGTGAGGCAGCGCGTTAACGGAGAACCCGTGGCCCCATATGAGCCAAGCGGTCAGGCCAAGGATGACGAACGAGCCGCCGACATACGCCACCACTCCCTGGAACATGTCGGAGATGACCACACCGCGCATGCCCATGCGGACAGTCCACACCTGACGGATCGCCATCAGCGTAACACCGATGAGAACCGCGACCGTGCTGCCAATGGCACCGAGCGACATTGCCTGGAAAAGGTCGCCGAGCGAT
>JASHQG010000034.1 GCA_030037665.1 Acetobacteraceae bacterium | reverse complement strand
CTGGCACGCGTGATCTACGGCTTCCGTCTCTCCGTGCTGTTCGGTTTCGTGCTGACGGCCGTCTCCTCCGCCGTGGGCGTCGCGGCCGGTGCGGTGCAAGGCTACTATGGCGGCCTCACCGATCTGTTGTTCCAGCGCTTCATCGAAATCTGGAACGGCATGCCCCAGCTCTATCTGCTGATCATTCTGGGCAGCATCATCACCCCCGGCTTCTGGGTCCTGCTTATCTTCCTGTTGCTGTTCTCATGGATGAACCTGACAGGCGTCGTGCGCGCCGAATTCCTGCGCGGGCGCAATCTCGACTATGTGCGGGCCGCGAAGGCACTCGGTGTGTCGGATGTATCGGTGATGTGGCGCCATGTGCTGCCGAACGCGATGGTCGCGACACTGACGTTCCTGCCGTTCACGCTGTCGGGGTCGGTCACGATCCTGGCGAGCCTCGATTTCCTGGGATTTGGCCTGCCACCGGGCTCCCCGTCGCTCGGCGAGTTGGTGGCGCAGGGTAAGAACAATCTGCAGGCGCCGTGGCTTGGATTCACCGCATTCTTCGTGCTGGGAGGGTTGCTGACGCTGCTGATCTTCGCCGGCGAGGCGGTACGCGATGCGTTCGATCCGCGCAGACTGCCGAAATGAGACGGCATCACAGGGCGCGGAGCCACAAGATGCCGGAATGCCGATGAGCCTCGTCGAAGTTTCCAACCTTTCCGTCGCATTCGGCGCCCGTCGCGTCGTCGACGGCGTGTCATTCACGCTCGACCGCGGCGAAACCCTCGCTCTCGTCGGCGAATCCGGTTCCGGCAAGTCACTGACCGCGCTCTCGCTGCTGCAGCTTCTGCCGCAGGGTGGGACCAACCCGACCGGGCGGGTCACGCTGAACGGCGAGTCGATGATCGGCGCAACCGCCGCAACGCTCCATCGCGCGCGCGGCGAGATCGCCGGCATCGTGTTCCAGGAGCCGATGACCAGCCTCAATCCGCTGCACCGCATTGGTCGCCAGGTTGCGGAGGCGGTCACGCTGCATCGGCGTATGCCGGGTGATATGTTGCGCACTCGCGTCATCGAAGTACTCAACCAGGCAGGCTTCGCCGATGCGGAGCACCGGCTGGAAGCGTTTCCGCACCAGTTGTCCGGCGGCCAGAGACAGCGTGTGATGATCGCCATAGCACTCGCCAACAATCCCACGCTGCTGATTGCCGACGAACCAACCACCGCGCTCGATGTCACCGTCCAGGCGCAGATTCTTGAGCTCCTGGCACGGCTGAAGGCTGATCGCGGCCTCGCTTTGCTGCTGATCACGCACGATCTGCAGATCGTGCGCCGTTACGCCGACGTCGTCTGCGTCATGAAGGAGGGCCAGATCGTCGAAACTGGCCGCGTTGGAGACGTCTTCGCAAACCCGGCACATCCCTATACGCAGATGCTGCTGGCAGCGGTACCCAAGGGCGCGCCCTCTCCGCTGTCCGACCACGCGCCTTCACTGCTCGAGGCGACGGATGTGCGTGTGCATTTCCCGATCCGTCGCGGCGTACTGCGCCGCACCGTCGGTCACGTGCGGGCGGTCAACGACGTGTCGGTCGACGTGCGGGCCGGGGAAACGGTCGGGCTGGTCGGCGATTCCGGCTCCGGCAAAACCACCATGGCGCTCGCCATGATGCGGCTCGAACGTGCCGAGGGTCGCATCCGCTTCGAGGGCCAGAATATCGCCACACTCGATCGCCGCTCGCTTCGCCGCCTCCGCGCGCGGATGCAAATCGTGTTTCAGGATCCCTATGGCAGCCTGTCACCGCGTTTGCCGGTGGGCGATATCGTTGCGGAAGGTCTGCGCGTACACGAACGTCGCTTGTCGCGGGCGGATATCGCATCGCGCGTTGCGGCTGCACTGGAAGAGGTCGGCCTGCCTGCCGACGCGGCCGAGCGTTATCCGCACGAATTCAGCGGTGGCCAGCGCCAGCGCATCGCCATCGCCCGGGCCGTGGTTCTGAAGCCGGATTTTATTGCGTTGGACGAGCCAACCAGTGCGCTGGATATGTCGGTGCAGGCGCAGATCGTCGAGCTGCTGCGTAACCTGCAGCAGGCGCATGGCCTCGCCTTCCTGCTCATCAGCCACGATCTGAAGGTGGTGCGCGCGTTGGCCCATCGCGTGGTCGTGCTGCGCAACGGCGTGGTTGTGGAACAGGGACCCGCGGACGAGTTGTTTGCCAAGCCGCGCGAGGCTTACACGCGCGCGCTCATGGCGGCTGCGTTTGCGCTGGAGCCGGTCGCGGTGAATGATGATCCTTCCCGCCCGGGAGAAGCATCATGCGCATCGTGCTGATCGGCGTCGCACACTGGCACACACCTTTCTATCTGAATCCGTCGCTGGAGCTCCCGGACGCCACCGTGGTCGGTGTCAGCGACCCCGACCTCCAACGTGCCGAAGAAGTCGCTGTCCGGGGTCACTGCCCGGCATTTGCCGATTATCGCGAGATGTGCACGCAGCTGCGGCCGGACTTTGCCTTCGCGCTCGGCCGGCATTGCGACATGGCGGAGGAAGCGCGGTTCCTGATCGACGCCCGCATCCCCTTCGCGATGGAAAAGCCTTGCGCCATTAGCAGCGCCGAAGCGCACGACATCGCTCAGCGCGCAGCCCGGGCCGGCGTGTTCGCCGCCGTGCCGTTCGTACTGCGCTACTGTCCGCTGATTGATACTATTCGCGAAGTGGCCGCCGGCGACAATCTGCAGTACATCAATTTCAAGTTTGTCGGCGGCATGGTCGACCGATACCACCAGCAGCGCGTCGAATGGATGCTCGACCGCGCGACCGCCGGCGGTGGGCCTCTGTTGAATCTCGGCGTTCATCACCTTGATCTCTGCCGCGTGCTGCTAAACGACGCGCCATTAGAGGTGGTGGGTGCGGCCATGTCCAATCACACCGCACGTCTCAGCATCGAGGACCACGCGATGGTGCTGCTCCGCGGTGGCGGGGCAACATGCGTCGTGGAGACCGGCTACCTCTACCCTGCCCCGAACTCGGTGTTCGACATGCACTACAGCATCCGTACCGCGCATCATTACTTCGCAGCGCGCGACAATCGCACGCTGGAGATCGTTACCGATGACCGGCAACGCACAACGCGCGAGATGCCACTGACCAACGTGTTCTTCTACCCCGAGTTCGTACGCGATACGCTGCGGCGCGTGCAGGCCGGGGAGAAGCCGATCGCCGATCTGGACGATATGGCCAGGGCGATGGACCTCGTCCAGGCGGCGTACGCGGCGGACCCTTTACAAGCGCCGCACACGCCCCCTGGTGGAGCCTGGCGATCGCGCCCATCTTAGGATGAGCGAAGCCGGAGGTTCAGGCATGGACGACGCGACTCCCCAAACCATGGTGTGCGGTTCTGACGGCTGCGACGTCCCGGAGGTCGCCTCGCCCGAACTCCCTCGCGCAAACGCAGTCGGCACCCGCATTGACATCGTCTCGGACGCGATCTGCCCCTGGTGCTACATCGGCAAGCGGCAGCTCGAACGGGCGCTGTCGGACCTCGGGAGCGAAGGTCTCGTCTTCTCTGTTCACTGGAACCCGTTCCAGCTCAACCCTGATATGCCAAAGGAAGGCCGCGACCGCGCCGCCTATCGCGCCTGGAAATTCGGCAGCGCCGAACGCTCCCGCGAGGCCGACGAGCGCGTGGCACGGGCTGCCGCCGGCGTCGGCCTGGCTTTTCGCCCCGATCTGATGGTGCGCACGCCGAACACCATCGATGCGCACCGGTTGATCTGGTTCGCCGGCCAGAAGGGCGTCCAGGATGCGGTGATGGAAACCGTCTTCCGAGCCTACTTCACAGAGGGTCGGGATATCGGCGATCCGGTTGTGCTGGCCGGATGCGCCGCTGAGGCGGGGCTGCATGAGGGCGAGGTGGCGGCGTTTCTCGCCTCCGACACGGCGGAAAAGGAAACGCGCGCGGCTGACCAGACGGCGCGTACGGCGGGCGTCAACGGCGTGCCGTCATTCTTCCTCGACGGATACGGCCTGTTCTCCGGCGCCTATCCGGCCGAGACGATGGCCGAGGCACTGCGCAAAGCGCGCACCATCCTGCGCGAGCGCGCATCCGTTTAGCCGGCGTTTGCCTCGACGCTCCTTCCAGCACGATTTCATGCCATGAACCGCTCTGTCTGCGCGAGAAAATCGCACCCGTCACGAGCGTTTCATGTCCGCCGCGGGGCCGCTATAGTTGCTCCTTGATTGGCAGGGAGGCGATCGTGTCAAAGCATCCGGAGACCCTGGCACTGCATGCTGGCTGGCGGCGCGATTCCGCCACCAATGCCATCGCGGTGCCGATCTATCAGACTACTTCCTATCAGTTCGACAGCACGGAGCACGCCGCCAACCTGTTCGCACTGAAGGAGTTCGGCAATATCTACACCCGCATCATGAATCCGACGCTCGACGCCTTCGAGAAGCGCGTCGCGGCGATGGAAGGCGGCGTCGCAGCACTCGCCCTTGCGTCCGGACAGGCCGCATCCGCGTTCTCGGTGCAGAACCTGGCGCGTGCCGGCGACAATATCGTCAGCTCCACCGACCTCTACGGCGGCACCTGGAACCTGTTCCAGAATACGTTAAAGGACATGGGGATCGAGACGCGCTTCGTCGATCCCGCCAATCCGGAAGCGTTCGCCAACGCAACCGATGACCGCACGCGCGTCTACTATGCCGAGACTCTGCCGAATCCGAAGCTGATCCCCTTCCCGATTGCGGAGGTCGCCGCGATTGGCCGCAAGTTCGGCATTCCTCTCGTCATGGACAACACCGCGGCCCCCGTTCTGGTGAAGCCCATCGAACACGGCGCCGCGGTGTCGATGTACTCGACCACGAAATACATCGGCGGCCACGGCACCTCGATCGGCGGCGTTGTCGTCGACGGCGGCAATTTCGACTGGGAGGCACATCCCGCACGCCAGCCACTTCTGAACACGCCTGATCCCAGCTATCACGGCGCGATCTGGACCCAGGCGGTGAAGCCGCTCGGGCCGATTGCCTACATCATCCGCATGCGCGTGGTTCTGCTGCGTGACCTCGGCGCCGCGATGGCGCCGTTCAACGGGTTCCTGTTCCTGCAGGGACTCGAGACAATGCCGCTGCGCATGCGCGAACACAGCAAGAATGCACTTGCCGTCGCACACTTCCTCGCGGGTCGCAAGGACGTGACGCGGGTGATCCACCCGGCGTTCCACAAAGGCCTCGGCGCCGAGCGCACGGCGAAATACATGCCCCATGAGCAAGGGGGCCTGGTTGGTTTCGAGCTCGCGGGCGGCGCCGACGCCGGTCGCCGGTTCATCGATTCGCTCCAGATGTTCTACCACGTGGCAAATATTGGCGACGCGCGCAGCCTCGCGATTCATCCGGCGAGCACCACGCACTCGCAGCTTTCTGCAGCCGAACAGGAGGCGACAGGCGTAACGGCCGGGTACGTGCGGCTGTCGGTGGGCATCGAGCACATCGATGACATCCTCGCCGATCTGACGCAGGCGCTGGATGCCGCGGGTGGTGCCGCCGTGAAGCGGGCCGCGGAATAGGCGGGCGGTCCGTCAGCCGCCGGCATGTCGCACGCGTCATCGCGGATCGCTCTCATCACCGGCGGCGCGCGCGGCATTGGCGCGGCAATTACGGCACGGCTGTCGCATGACGGCTGGCGCGTGGTGATTGCCGATCGCGAGAGGCCTCAGCATCCGCCGGCAGGTACACGCGCCCTACTCTGCGACGTATCCGACGAAGCGTCCGTCAACGGATTGATCGATGGCATCCGCCGACAGGAAGGCCGCCTGGATGTGCTGGTCTGCAATGCCGGTATCAGCGTTCACAAGCCGATTGCCGCACTGTCGCTCGCCGAGTGGTCGGGCGTCATCGGCACGAACCTGACTGCGACGTTCCTCCTGGTGCGCGCGGCCGAGGGCCTGTTGCGGGCGGCGAAGGGTGCCGTGGTGACGATCGCCTCGACCCGCGCCCGGATGTCAGAAGCCAACTCCGAGCCCTACGCCGCGTCGAAAGGCGGCCTCGTCGCGCTGACCCACGCGCTGGCGATCAGCCTGGCGCCCGATGTGCGGGTGAACTGCATCAGTCCCGGCTGGATCCACACGAGAGGAGATCCGCCGCGACCGGCGGACCACGCCTTTCATCCCGCCGGACGCGTGGGCGTGCCGGACGATGTCGCAGCGCTGACCGCCTTCCTGGCGGGACCGGAGAGCGGCTTCATCACCGGCGCCGAATTCATCGTCGACGGCGGCGTCACGCGAAAGATGATCTATCCGGACTGAGGGCGATCGGCCACGCGACCGCGCGCCGCGTTGGTTCAGGCGGGAAGCGCCGAGGCCCGGAACAAGATGATCATCCGTGTCGGACATGACTTGACCGGACGTGAGTTCACCGGACGTTCAGAACCGCTCTTCCCCATGCTGACGGACGGGATCGGGAAAGTCCCGGTACAGCCCGAAGACCGCTTTCTCCACCAGCGAATTGACCGCGAAATGGACCGATTCAACCGGCTCGCGCCGGCTGGCCACGCTTTGGAACGCCGTTTCGAGCTGTGCCATGTCGCGCACCTCGATCATGATGTGAAACTCACCCAGTCCGGCCGGCGCCAAACCGAGCTTCCGTCGCATCAGCCGCCACCCCTCGATCAGCCCATCCGATTGCAAACGCGCCATGTAAGCTGCGACGTTGTCGGCGAATTCCAGATCGCTGGTCCCCGATCGCGGGTCGCACCAGACATGATAAATGTCCATCCGTCGCGTTCCTTCGATCGTCGGGCCGGCACAGGCTGCACTGCCAGCTGCGGGTTTCGCAAGCGTGCCCGCTGGCGCCGCCACCGCTGCTGTCATACCGTCGGACGCGCGCCGCGATCGGGAGGGACCTATGCCGGCACGAAATGGACGTGCGTATCTCGACGGGCTCCGCGCCCAGGAACGCGAAGTCTGGCTGGATGGCGAGCGTGTGCGCGACGTGACGGCACATCCCGCGCTGCGTCACGGCGCCGAGGCGATCGCCGCCCTCTACGACATGCAGTTCGACCCCAGGACGCGCGACGAGATGGTCTATATCCCGCCGGAGGGCGGCGAGGCCGTCGGACTGTCCTTCATCATTCCGCGCACGCGCGAGGACCTCGAACACCGCCGCGTCATGATGCTGAACTGGGCGCGCTCCACCTGCGGCATGATGGGCCGCTCGCCCGACTTCATGAACGTCACCTACGCGGCCTGGGCCGGGGCGGCGGATTACTTTGCCGCCGGCCGGCCGGCGTTCGGCGAGAATATGGTCCGCTATTACCGCCACATCCGCGACAACGACCTCACGCTCACCCACTCGCTGATCAACCTGCAACGCAGCCGGACCGTCTCGGGCCTCTTTAACCTCGAGGAAGGCACGGCACTTCAGGTCATCAGGGAGACCGATGCCGGCATCGTCGTGCGCGGCGCCCGCGTTCTCGCCACACTCGGGCCATTCGCCGACGAAATCGCCGTCTATTCGCCGCGCGCCGCCCAGCACCGCGACGGCCACAGCCCGTTCGTCATGAGCTTCGCCATCCCGTGCGGGGCACCCGGCGTGCGGTTCCTCTGCCGCGA
>JASHQG010000284.1 GCA_030037665.1 Acetobacteraceae bacterium | reverse complement strand
ATCAGGAGCTGCATGCCGATGAACGCGCCGAACGAATAGCCGGCGATCCAGAGGCCGCCGTGGTTGGGATTAACGGCCTGCATCCAGTCGAGCGCCGCCGCGGCGTCGCTGATCTCGCCAATCCCACCGTCATAGCGGCCCTGACTGCGTCCCACGCCACGGAAGTTGAACCGCATCACCGAGCAGCCGAGGCGCTGGAACGCCTGGTACATCGTGTAGGTGACCCGGTTGTTCATCGTCCCGCCGTGCAGCGGATGCGGGTGCAGGATCAGGGCCACCGGGGCCCCGGTCTCTTTCGAATGGTGGTAACGACCCTCAAGCCGGCCATCAGGCCCGGCAAACATCACCTCAGGCATGGCAATCCCGAAACCTATTCCTATTGACCGATTCCCGGCACCACGGACCACCGGGACCGTTCCGGTCCTCGTCCATGCTGCCGCCCCAAAGCCCCCAATACATAACCCGGCACTCGTTCACGCGTGTCGCCGGACAACCCATAAATAGGAACGTCATCCCTGGCTTTCAGTTCCTCGTGAGCAGATATCTGCCCCGAATTCTTGACTGCGGCAGTCGGGAATTCTAGCTTGCGCTCCATCCCGGCCGAACTGTCGCGAGCTCGTCCCCTCCCAAGTTCTCCGGCCCGTGAACCGTGACACCCGGGACTGGGCCTTACCCCGGGACGGATACTATACGGAGATCCGACGAACTCTCATAACGGAAATGTCGCATGGCTAACATGTTCTTACGCGAACTAATCCGCTCGTATCGGGAACGTGACCCCGCTGCGCGATCCTCCGCCGAGGTCTTTCTCTGCTATCCCGGCCTGCACGCCGTCATCTGGCACGGACTGTCGCACTGGCTGTGGAATCACGGCTTTCTGCTCGCCGGGCGCTTCTCTTCTCACATCGGGCGATGGCTCACCGGCATCGAGATTCATCCCGCGGCCAAGCTCGGCCGGCGCCTTGTGATCGACCATGGCATGGGTGTCGTCATCGGTGAGACGGCTGAGATTGGCGACGACTGCTACCTCTATCACCAGGTCACCCTCGGGGTGGCGCGCGCCGGTAGCGGCAAGCGGCATCCCACCGTCGGCAACAACGTCATCATCGGCGCCGGCGCCAAGGTGCTGGGGCCGATCACCGTCGGCGACAATGCCCGCATTGGCGCTAACTCGGTTGTATTGGATCCGGTACCGGGCGACACGACCGTGGTCGGCATCCCCGCCCGCCCCGTCGACCGCAAGCCCCATGGCAGCGAACCGCAGTGGGACCCGTACGGCATTCCCTGCGACGAAAGCCTGGATCCGGTGCTGCGGGATCTGGAAGGCCTGCGCGCCGAGCTCTCGGAGGTGGAGGTCCGCGTCGCGCGCCTGGCCTCCGCACAGGCGCAGGCTCGCCAGCGCGACCAGCAACCGGCTGGCCAATAGCGATGCAGCTCTCCACCCGCGGGCGCTACGCCGTGATGGCGATGGTCGATCTTGCCACGCAGCAGGTGATCGGCTGCGAATGCGGGCCGGTCTGCCTCGCCGAGATCGCCAACCGCCAGCAGCTCAGCCTGTCCTACCTGGAGCAATTGTTCGGCAAGCTGCGTCGCGCCGGGCTCGTCGGCTCGGCACGCGGCCCGGGCGGCGGCTATCGTCTGGCCCGCTCAACCGACGCCATCACGATCGCCGACATCGTCGCTGCGGTGGAGGAGCCGATCCACGCCACGCGCTGTCACGCGGGCGCCGGCGGTTGCATGGCCTCGCCCGGGCCATGGGGGGCGGGCGAGCGATGTCAGACGCATGACCTCTGGCACGAACTGGGGCGGCAGATTGCCCTGTTTCTGGGTGGCGTCACCCTGGCCGACGTGGTGAACGGCCGGGTCCTCGGTCGCGCCGCGCACGTGGCCGGCGAACCAGAGCCGCTGGCGGCAGAATAGCGGCGCCCCCAACGGTTACTGCCCGGGCGGACGCCGTTCTTCCCGCGGTCCGGGGCCCGGGTGCGGTTGCGGCCCCCGATGGGCCTCCGGCCCCGGATGCGGCCCCGGCCCCGGATGCGGCCCCGGCGTGGGATGGAACCCCGGCGCCTCCCGATTGCCGACAGGACCCGGTTCCCGGACATAGGGTGCTGCCGGGTGCTCGCCCGGCGCACGTCCCGGTTCGAACTGTCGCATGGGCTCCGGTCTTGGCCCGGCCGGCGCCGTGACATGGAGCCCCGCAGCCGGCGCGCCCGGATGCCCGGGAACGGGCGGGTGATGCGCGGCCGCGGCCCCGGGTCCGGCGAACTCGCCCGGGCGGGCGGTCGCCGCCATCGTCGGGTGGCCGTGGTTGACCGAGTTCCACAGTGCGCGGTTGCCGGCCGCTGCATGCTCATGCTGCACTTGCAGCGGCGTCATCGCCATGTGCCCCTCGCGGGCGAACGCTTGCTGCTGCGGCGTCGGACGGAGCGTGGTGCCACCCTGCCCGCCATTGAAACTCACCCGGTTGTGGAAGCGGTCGACCACGGGGCGGTTGAAGACATTGCCGATGTGAACGCCGCCAAAATTGTTCACCGCACGATTGTAGAAGAACACGCCGTTCAGCCAGTAGCCGCCGTCGTAGCCAACGCCGGAATAGCCGTAGCCGTAGTCTATGCCGCCGTAAAAGCCGACCGTCGGCCCCCAGTAGCCGGGGACGAAGATGTAGGCGCCGTCGCTCCATGCCCAGTAGGCAGGGGTCCAGAGTAGCCCGGGCGCCGGCGGCATCACCCAGGTAGCGGGCACCCAGTAATACCCGTCGGCTCCCCAGGCCCAGTAGCCCGGTGCCCAGACATAGCCGGGCGCCGGGATCGGTGGCTGCTCGTAGATCGGAAGCTCGGGCGGCGGGATCGGCGCGCTGATGCTCACCGCCACCTGCGCCGCGGCCGGCCGCAGTGTCATGGCCGCGCCCAGCGCGAGAAGGAGGGCGAACACGAAGCGGACGTGGTGCATTGCTGAGGCCTCGGAGAAAATCGTTCGTCTGCACCGGAGCCGCAGCGGCATGGCTTTTTTGAGGCGTCCTGAAACCGGACCGCCGCCGCCGGCGGGGTCCCTGCCGGGCCCGATCCGCAAGCCCGCTCTGGGATGGCATGTCGCCCCCGGCCACCGACGCCTGATCCGCGCCGGACAGCCTGATCAGCCGTCGGCGCACCCTCGAGCGGGCAAGTTCCGTGCAGGGGGCAGACGACCTTGACGCCAGGCTGATCGCGCGCGGCGGGCAGGGCACTCATGCCGGCCGACAGAGCGCGCGCCGTGCGACGCCGGGTGGATGATCACCGGCGTGAGCAGAACCAACGACCGCCCGCACCGCTGCGCGGTGCGCCGCCATGCCGCACCGCTCGCATCGCCGCATCACGTCACCAGCGTGTCGCTGCGGCGGCAACAGGACGCTTGACGCAAGCGCAACGAACCGCGTAAACGCCGCGGCGGGTCACGCCCCCCCACCGGGGCGCTTCTCTTCTGTGAGGGAGAGCCACCATGGCAGATGCCGCACCGCCGGACGTGCGTCCGGTCAATCCCAACTTCTCCTCCGGCCCGTGCTCCAAGCGTCCCGGCTTCACGCTGGAAGCGCTCGCGGGCGCGATGCTCGGCCGCAGTCATCGCGCGGCCGCATTGAAGGCCCGGCTCGCCCAGGTGATCGAGCGTTCGCGTGCGATCCTTGGTATGCCGGATGACTGGCGGCTTGGCATCGTGCCGGCCTCCGATACAGGCGCGGTGGAGATGGCGCTCTGGTCGATGCTCGGCCCGCGTCCGGTCGATGTCCTGGCATTCGAAAGTTTCAGCCAGGGCTGGGCAACGGATGTGACCAGGCAGTTGCAGCTTCCCGGCGCGCGGGTGCTCACCGCGCCATACGGGCGGCTGCCGGATCTCGGCGCAGTGGATTTCTCGCACGACGTGGTGTTTGCCTGGAACGGCACCACGTCCGGTGTACGCGTGCCGAACGGCGATTGGATCGCCGCGGATCGCACCGGGCTGATGATCTGCGATGCAACGTCGGCAGCGTTCGCGATGGACTTGGCGTGGGACAAGCTCGATGTCGTGACGTGGTCCTGGCAGAAGGTGCTGGGCGGCGAGGCGGCGCACGGGATGCTCGCGCTGTCGCCGCGCGCTGTTGAGCGGCTGCTCAGTTATCAACCGGCCCGGCCGCTTCCCAAGATTTTCCGCCTGACCAGCGGCGGGAAACTGATCGAGGGCATCTTCCGGGGCGAGACAATCAACACGCCATCGATGCTCTGTGTCGAAGACGCGGTCGATGGCCTTGCCTGGGCGGAATCGATCGGCGGTCTGCCGGCGTTGATCGCGCGGTGCGAGGCGAATCTGGCGGCGGTGGCGCGCTGGGTCCTGCATTCGGATTGGGCCGGTTTTCTCGCCGAAGACCCGGCGACGCGGTCATGCACGTCGATCTGTCTGAAGATCGTCGCACCCTGGTTCATCGCGCTTGCGCCGGAGGCGCAGGCGGCGGCGGCGAAAGAGCTTGCGTCGATGTTGGAAAAGCAGGGTGTCGCTTACGATATCGCGGCCTATCGTGATGCGCCGCCTGGTCTGCGCATCTGGGGCGGCGCAACCGTCGAGACTTGCGATATCGAAGCGCTGCTGGCGTGGCTTGACTGGGCGCACGCGCGGGTAGCAGCCACGCGAGCGTAGCGGCCCATCCACCGTGCGTCATGGTCCTGCGTGGTACGACGTGGCGATCTCCGTGGCCAACCCCGCGGCAGATGGTCTCGCGCGTTCTGTCATGGCAGCGACACGACACTCTCTCCTCATCCCCGACATTATCTAAGGCACGCCCCACATGCCGAAAGTCCTGATCAGCGATAAACTCTCTCCGGCAGCGGTGGAGATCTTCCGCGACCGCGGTATCGACGTTGACCTGAAGCCCGGTCTCGCGCCGGCCGAGCTCCGCGCGATCATCGCGCCCTATGAGGGCCTCGCGATTCGCTCCGCCACCAAGGTGACGCGCGAACTGCTCGACGTCGCGACCAACCTGAAAGTCGTCGGCCGCGCCGGCATCGGCGTCGACAACGTCGATGTGAAATCCGCCACCGCGCGCGGCGTCGTGGTGATGAACACGCCACACGGCAACACGATCACCACGGCTGAACACGCGATCGCCATGATGTTCGCGCTCGCCCGGCAGATTCCTGATGCGTCGCAGTCCACCCGCGCCGGCAAGTGGGAAAAGAACCGGTTCATGGGCGTCGAGCTTACCGGCAAGACACTCGGGCTGATCGGCTGTGGCAATATCGGCTCCATCGTCGCCGAGCGCGCGATCGGCCTGAAAATGAAAGTCCTCGCCTACGATCCCTACCTGACCGAAAAGCGCGCGCTTGATCTCGGTGTGGAGAAAGTCGAGCTCGATGCGTTGCTCGCGCGTGCCGACGTCGTCACGGTGCACACGCCGCTGACCGACGCGACGCGCAACATCATCTCGCGCGAGGCCCTGGAGAAGACGAAAAAAGGCGTGCGCATCATCAACTGCGCGCGTGGCGGACTGGTGGACGAAGCGGCACTCGCCGACGCCATCCGATCTGGCCACGTCGCCGGCGCCGCACTGGACGTGTTCGACAACGAACCCGCCAACGACTCTCCCCTCTTCCAGCTCGACAACGTCGTCTGCACGCCCCATCTCGGTGCGGCGACGACCGAGGCGCAGGAAAACGTCGCCCTGCAGATCGCCGAGCAGATGAGCGACTTCCTGCTGAGCGGTGCGGTCTCGAACGCGATCAACATGCCATCGGTCTCCGCCGAGGACGCGCCGCGCCTGAAACCCTACATGGAACTCTGCCGGCTGCTTGGCGGCTTCGCCGGACAACTGACGCAGGCGCGCGAGGGCGTCATCCGCCGCGTCGGCATCGAATACGAGGGTCTCGTCGCCGCGCTGAACACGCGCCCGCTGACCGCAGCCGTCCTCGCCGGGCTGATGTCGCCGCTGATGGAAGGCGTGAACATGGTGAATGCCTCCGTCGTCGCGCGCGACCACGGTATCGATGTCGCGGAAACCGTGCACGATCGGCCGAGCGAGTACCAGACGCTGGTGCGCGTCAGCATCGAAACCGACCAGCTCACCCGCTCCGTCGCCGGCACCCTGTTCGCCGGCTCCCGCCCGCGCATCGTCGAAATCAAGGGCATCAAGGTGGAGGCGGATTTCGCGCCGCACATGCTCTACGTCATCAACCAGGACAAGCCGGGCTTCATCGGCCGGTTCGGCGCGACGCTGGCGGGTGCCGGCATCAACATCGCGACGTTCCATCTGGGCCGCGCGGCGCAGGGCGGCGACGCCATCTGCCTGGTCTCGGTCGACGAACCGGTGCCGGAGGACGTGCTGGCGATGGTGCGCACGCTGCCGCTCGTGGTGCAGGCGACCTCACTCGCGTTCTGACATGGCATGGCCGCGGACGAGATCGCGGCGCGCCGCCGGCGGAGCACGCGACGGCGGCGGCGTTGTTCGGTGCGCGACGTCCCGTCCGATACGATCAGCCGCTCGGCCAAGGCCCCAGCCGGCTACTCGCCCGACAGCTCCCGTCTCCGCCGGTCCAGCTCTTCGCTGTAGCGACGGAGCGCGTATTGCTCGGTGAGCAGGCCGATGACGTGCCGCGTCTCCGGTCCGTCCACAACCGCGAGCGCGTCGCTTTCGGCGTTTTCGAACATCGCCACGGCTTCTTTGATGGTCATCTGCGGCAGGAGCACGGTGTCGGCGTAGTGCACCACGTCGCCGACATCGTGGCCTTCGTCCTCGTCGGCGTGCGCATCCGGCGGCAGCACGATCCCGGCATAGCGGTCATCGGCGTCGAGCACCACCACGCGTTGCGTCGCGCCCAGCGGAAAGTCACGCTTGAATGCGGAAAGCGGTGTGTCGGCGCGCACGGTGCGCACCTCGCGGCGCATCATCCGTCCGACCGTGAGATTGCGCATCCAGCCGATATCCACCGCGCTCCGGATCGCCTCGCCGCGCAGGTGAAACCGCCAGGTCGCGAAGGAATAGCCGAACGTCCGGCGCACGGTCAGCGCCGAGATGACGCAGGCGGCCAGCACCGCGGTGGTCAGCGGCAGGCTGCCCGTGGTCTCCAGTGCGAGGAAGCCCATGGTCAGCGGCCCGCCGATGATCGCCACAGCCATGGCGCTCATGCCGACCAGGGAGCACACCACGGACGGCACGGCGTGCGCCGCGGTCACGAGCGCAAGCAGGCCGCCAAACAGCTTGCCCGTCAGCATGCCGAGGAAGAGGGAACAAAAGAACAGGCCGCCCCGGAAACCGGAGCCGAGCGAGATCGCCGAGCCGAACGCTTTGAACACGACGATCATGGCGATGGTTGCCAGCGGCAGGGGCGCCGTGATCATCGCGCCAAGCGCGCCATGGCCGGATGACAGCACCGCGGGCGAGGCCAGGGCCATGGCGCCAAGCAGCACGCCGGCGCAGGCCGGCCGGAGCCAGACGGGCACCCCGCTGCTGCGGAACAGGGCTTCGGTCAGCGTGACGCCGCGCATGATCGCGATGCCGACCAGCGCGCAGACCATGCCGAGCGCGAGCAGGGGTATGAAATCGACACCGTCGATCGGCGGCACGTCGACCCGGATCTCGAACGGCGGGTCGCCCAGAGCATTCACCACCGAATAGGCGACGATCGAGGCCACCGCGACGGGCGCGAACGTCGCCAGGGTGTAGGTGCCAATGATCAGCTCGAAGGCATAGAACGCACCGGTCAGGGGCGCGTGAAACGCGCTGCCGATCGCCCCGGCGGCGCCGCAGCCGACCAGCAGACGCATGTCGTTTCGGCGCAACCGGAAGCTCCGGCCGAAGCGGGAACCGATGGCGGCGCCGATCTGGGTGTAGCCGCCTTCGAGGCCCACCGACGCGCCGACCCCGCTCGAGGCGATCGTCTGCAGCATGACGGTGATGCCATCGTTGAGCGACATGCGTCCGCCGTAGAGCGCATTCGCCTCGATCGCGTCGACCGAGCGGCGCGGGAATTGTTTGGAGACCCAGTAGCTGCCGACGCCGAACGCAAGCCCGCCGACTGACGGTACCAGGAGCGCCCGCCACGTCATCAGCGACGGCATGGCACTCAGTTTGGTCGATGCCGGTATCGCGAACAGGACCACGTGAATGAGCTGGGTGAACTCGGTCATGAACGAAACCATGAGCCCGGCGAAGGCGCCGACCACCGCGGAGAGGGCGACCAGCCACACTTCGTCCGCGCGCACCAGCGCCCGCAGGATCTGCGGCGCGTGCATGACCATGTTGCCAAGGGGCCGGCGATGTCGCTGGGTGGCGGTGCGCTCGGATACCTGCGCCTCAGACGCACTTTTCCCCGAATGCGAGCCGTCGGGCGCACCCGCAAAAGTTGAGTCGCCAGGGAAGCTCGACATCAGCGACGTCCGGGGGAAACGAATGGTGGCGTGAATCCCTTTTTGGAACTGCCGGGCACGGCATTCAACCGGTGAGTGGCTGATTGGCAACGTGGTGTGGTAAATTCATCTGCAGCGCGGCGAGATCATGGCAGAAGCCGGACGTGTTGACCGCCCCGCTCTCCTGCCGCCCCGGGCCGCGCGGCGGACCTGAGGTCGGGGAAGGGCGTCTCTGCCTCGCTGATCCGGCGCCTTGGCGCTACGGCAGCGCCGGCGGGTCCTCGGCGACCGACGCTTCGGCCAGGCTGTTGTCCACCGCTCTTGCGAACGGCGTGCCGGGCGAGACGAAGCCGCCAGAGACCAGACCGGCGAGCAGCCGGTCATAGCCTTCGCGCTTCATCCTGGGATCGCGGTTCCAGATGCCGAGCGCCTTGTAGCGTGTGTAGGAGAGAGCCAAAATCTCCGCCGGTATCTGAGGAAAGAACGGCCCCACCGCCGCAGCGATCGCCGCGCCGTCAGCCTCCGCCGCCCATTTCAGCGCGCGGTGGATCGCGCGCACCATACGGTAAAGCTCGTCGCGTCTCGCCTGCAGCAGGCTGCGCCGCGTGTAGAACGTGGTGTAGCTGGTCAGCCCGCGATTGGCCGCCGCGTACCAGAGGTGAGCGGACCCGTCCGCCAGAAGCGTCGAGGCAAATGGCTCGAACACCTGTATCACGTCGAGCGCGCCCCGGCGCAACGCGTCGGCGTTGTCCGCCATGGAGCGATCCGCCACCCGTGACAGCCGCCCCGGATCGACGCCGGCGCGGCGGAGGTCCTCCTGCAGGCAGAGCCACGGGGTGGGCACCTCGCTCACCGAGCCGACACGGAGGCCCAGGAGGTCGCGCATCGCAAAATCCGGACGCGGCTCGCGCCCGACCAGGAGGAACGGATCGCGCCCGACGACTTCCGCGAAGCTCACCAGGTCGCAGCCCGGCACAGTTTGATAGGCGTGCGCGACGCGCATCGGCCCACCCCAACTCACGTCGGTTGCCCCCTCCATCACATCGAGCGCGGCCCGCCCGGGAGCGGCAGCGCTCTGAAAGCGCACCGCCACGCCCTCCTGCGTGTAGGCCCCGCGCGCCAGCGCCGCGTAAAACGGCGCATAGAACGCGCCGCGCAAGGTCTCCTGCACCGTGATCGTCATGCGCCCCGCTCCGTTGCCGTTGCAACGCCGATGCCGGACTATCCACGACCGCTCCCGTGCCGCAAAGACCGGGCGGGACTGACCCGCGGCACCTGTGCGGACCCTCCCGGCGGTGCGGTGAAACGCTGCCCGCGCAGGGCGACGGCGCCGACGCGCGGTGAGCGCCGGCGTGGTCCAGGGAGGCGGCGCATCCGAGATCGCAGGGGTTGTCCCTTGTCGGGCCGCCGCCTCACAGGGACAGGTTGTCTCTGTGCCTTGTCGCGATGTGGCATGGCGGGTACTGGTCTTTGCGCCGAGGTGAGGAAACGACAAGGAAACGACGTGCGCGCTCCATCGAAGAGCCATCCGCCGCGCGCGGCGCCGCGGTGGCTCGCCCTCATTCTGCTGCTCGCGGGCGGCTTCCTGCCGCCCGTCGATTTTTTCATCGTCAACGTCAGTCTGCCCTCGATCCACGAGAGCCTCGGCGCCTCGTCCGGCGAAATCCAGCTCGTGGTCTCGGCCTATGCGTCGGGCTACGCCGCGCTCTTGATCACAGGCGGACGTCTCGGCGATCTGTACGGCCGGCGGCGCCTCTTTTTGCTCGGCATGGCCCTCTTTACCCTCACCAATCTCCTGTGCGGGCTGGCAGCATCGCCGATCCTGCTCGTTCTCGGCCGGCTGTCGCTGGGCCTGTCGGCGGCGATCCTGGTGCCTCAGGTGCTGGCATCCATCCGCGCCCTCTACGACGACGAGCGCGAACTCGCCCGTGCGCTTGCCTTCTACGGGGTGATGATGGGCCTCTCAGCGGTGGCCGGACAGTTCCTCG
>JASHQG010000283.1 GCA_030037665.1 Acetobacteraceae bacterium | reverse complement strand
GCCTGCTGCGCACCATCGCGATCGTAAAGCAGGCGGAGGAAGCCTCGCAGGCGGCTCAGCCCAGCCGTGCCGCAGCAGCCGAATGAAGGGGAGGTTGCCACATCGAGCCGGGATGATGCCCGCGCGCGTCAGGCGCTGTGCAGCCTGTTCGATACCGCCGTCGGTGCTGCCGCTCTGCGCAAGGTCCTGGCCGATTACCTGCCGGCAAGGCCCACGGGGCGCCGAATCGTGGTTGGCAGGGGCAAGTCGGCCACGGTCATGGCAGCGCCCGTCGAGGAGGCTCGGCCGCACGTTGCCCACTCCGGTGTTGTACGCTGTCCCCGCACGTCACATCGAAGTTATCGAGGCTTCCCATCCCGCGCGAGACGCCAACACCGAGAAAGGCGCATAACGTCTGCTGGTGCGTGTGCGAAGCCCGTCCGTTCGCCTGCGCAGCAATCGCCGATGTTGATCGCATGCGGTTGCTCCATGTCACCCAACTTGGTGCGTGACATCAAGCAATCGTGGCGGCGGCGGGCGGCGCGGACGATGTGCGCAGCGTTTTATCCGCACGTAGACATTGACTTTCTGTTCCGGAGTTTCGCCGGTCATCACGGTTCGCAAGTCGCGGCGACAACGAAGTGGCGGCGGCCGTTGCCGAACGATGGGAAAATCGTGAGAAGGAGGTTGATCCAGGTCAATGCAGAACTCTCCCTAATGGAGTGGGTTGTATTGAGCATTCACGGGAGAAAGTCGTGGGGAAAGTGTATCGCGTGAGTTTTTTTAAGAGGCTGCTCGACAGCACCGGCCACCGGACCGATGCATGCCAAGGAATCGTGGAAGTCCGTGGGGCCACGCGCGACGATGCAGTCGAACATGCGAGGCACCGGTTCGCGGAGCTCAAGGGCATAACGAGATGGTCCCTCTATGCTGATTACGATGAGGTAGAAGAGCTTCCTGCGCGAAAGCGGACATCAAGGTCGGTGTGGAAAAATAGCCTCAGCGATCATGCGCGCTACGCATAGCGCCTTCAACTGCCTTAATTGCAACCAAAAGAGCTTCAGGAAAGATGCCCCTGGCGGCAGACTCGGTCCGAGTCTGAGGAATCCGACGGTTGCGTCGACATCACCGTTGACCCTTGAGCTGGACAAAATCAGACGCATCAAGATGCGGGAGCCGCCGCTGTCGGGCGGCGGTCAGCAGACAGTTATAGGACGCAGCCGCGCGAATACCTGGAATCCATCCACGAAGGCTCCGGAATTCACCGCATCATCCGAGTTACGCAGCAGGATAAGTCAGCAATCGATCAAGGATTCTATCGATTACGGACGCGTCAGCTATGCGAAAATCATGATTGCATCTGAACGAGGATAGTGAAGGATTGGTACACTGGCGATTTTCCCATAGGCCCCTCTGAGTGTGACCCTGCGGTGTATACCAGGACAATTCTGGCACGTGACTGCAGTGCATGGAGCCGGTGCCGTGCTTGATACACGGGAAAAGGCCGATGGCGCACCATTTCCGCTAGGTGCCGTATGGATCGAAGAGGAGCAAGCATATAATTTTGCAATCTACTCCAGGCATGCGGAAGAGGTGACTCTGCTGCTGTACGGCGAACACGACTTTGCGATTCCGCTCCGCAGTATTCCATTCGAGTTTCCGAGGAACAAGACCAACCGCGTTTGGCATACCCGGGTTTCGGCCAGTATGGCCGAAGGAGCATTCTACTATGGCTATCGAGTCACGGGTCCATATGACCCTGCCCATGGACAACGATTTGATGGGCAAAAAATTCTGCTCGATCCGTACTCTAAAGGCGTATTCTTTCCGCCCGGCCATGACCGCGCCGCTGCATGCCGTCCTGGTTCAAACGCTGGACAGGCGCCCCTCGGTGTGATGCCGCCGAGGCAGACGCCGTCGGCGCCAATGCGCCCTGTCGGACCGCGCTATGGTCACGAACTCGTCATCTATGAGATGCATGTACGAGGTTTCACACAACGCGAGAATTCGGGAGTCGCCAAGAACGCGCGCGGAACGTTCGCAGGTGTCGTAGAGAAGATACCATACCTTCGACGTCTTGGTGTGACTGCGGTCGAACTCTTGCCGGTCCACCAGTTCGATCCACAGGACGGCAACTTCTGGGGGTACATGACGCTCAACTTCTTTGCCCCGTGCCTTCGCTACGGACAGAGCGGATCACCGGCTGAAACGACCGTCGAGTTCTGCCACATGGTGGATGAACTCCATCGTGCTGGCATCCAAGTGTTTCTCGATGTCGTATATAACCACACCACAGAGGCAGATGTCAGTGGGCCAACCTATTCCTTCCGTGGCATCGATAATTCATCATACTATGCTCTAGATCCGTCCGACCTGACAAGCTATCAGGACTACAGTGCATGCGGCAACGATCTGAGGACGGTACATCCGGTCGTACGACGACTCATCGTCGACAGCCTCCGGTATTGGGCGCGCGAAATGGGCGTGGACGGATTTCGGTTCGACCTTGCCTCCATCTTCGCGCGCGCCGATGACGGGACACTCACTTTCAGAGACATGCCAATTATATCGGAGATCGCGAGCGACCCTGATCTGGTCGACACGCGCTTGATAGCCGAGCCGTGGCAGGGCGAGGCCGGTAGCGGCTACATGATCGGGCGCGCCTTTCCCGGTAAGACTTGGTCGCAGTGGAACGACCAGTTTCGCGACACCATCAGGGGTTTTATTCGGGGTGAGCCAAACCTGGTCCCGACTCTTATGACCCGGCTTTATGGGAGCACCGACCTATTTCCGGACACGAAAATGGACGCCTTCCGGCGCTATCAGAGTGTTAATTATGTGGACTGCCATGACGGCCTGAACCTGTGTGATTTGGTGTCATACACCCATGCGGGCTATCATAGCTGGGACTGTGGCTACGAAGGGTCCGATGGGGTACCGCCAGCTGTTGCGGCATTGCGTCGCCAGCAGGTCAAGAATTTCTGTTGTTTGCTGATGCTGGCGAATGGAACGCCGATGTTCGTCGCGGGTGACGAGTTCATGCACACGCAGCACGGTCATTGCAATCCATGGGATCAGGACAACGAAATCACATGGCTCGACTGGGCGCTCGCTGACGAAAACACCGATATTCTGCGCTTCTTTCGCATGATGATAGCGTTTCGAAAAGCCCATCCATCCCTTGGTCGCAGCACGGGTTGGGGATCGGACGTCACGTGGCATGGCGTGGATGCGGTTCCCGATCTATCTGCCGACTCACGCAGCATCGCCTTCCATCTCCGTGGCGCTGCCGTCGACGACACCGACATCTACGTCATGGCCAACGCATACTGGGATGACCTTGTCTTCACGATCCAGGAGGACGCCCCGTGGGTTCGGGTGGTGGATACATCGCTCCCGAGTCCGGTCGATATCGTGTCAGTTGCTGAGGCTCCTCTCGTCGGCAAGGCTCGATGCGCGGTCGCCGCGCGTTCGGTCATAGTGCTCACCGCACCTGGCCGATAGGCTTCCCTGCGGATAACAGTTCTTGGTGTATTGTTGGCCAGTCTTGCTACTGCCGCGGGCAGGGCGCTCGCCAAGTCATCCAGCTGGCCCGTCTTGGCGGGAGGGTAGGCCTACGACGCTGCAAACAACGCACGAGCCTTGCGCCTCGCCGGCTCGGTCTATCGGAAGACGAGCCGGCCAGTCGGGATTCGGTCCGAACGCTGTCCCCGGCGAGCACGAACGTCCCTTCCGTACAGCCTGACCGCGGTAGAGCTCATAGAAGGTGAGTCTCTCACTGTCCGGTGGCATGCCTGACGCGACGAAATCCGCCATTTCGCGATCTGCGCAAAGTCGAAGCACAGCAATGGTTGCTTCGGGTGGCGGCAGACCGGCGCCCGCGGCCACGCTGCCGTAGCCGTCCGTCAGGATCTGGTCGACGCCTCACCCCAGTATGACACCCTCGCACAAGAGTGCCGTCGGGCATGCGATGGGTCGCCGTACCGAAAGGAGCCGGCATCCATCATCGCCATC
>JASHQG010000282.1 GCA_030037665.1 Acetobacteraceae bacterium | reverse complement strand
GGGCGGAGCTGCAGCCAACCTGGGTTGGCGAGCCGAATGTTACGATGCTGCCATTGAGCCGCCTCGGTCGTCGCGACAGTGCTGCCATCATTGGCGGTGTCGCCAGGGGCCTGGCAATGCCCCAGGCCGTTGTCGAGCAGGTGCTTGCGCACACGGACGGGGTGCCGCTGTTCATCGAAGAGCTGACGAGCGCGCTGCTAGAGGCTGGCGTGCTGCGCGAGACAACCGATGGGTACGTACTCGATGGGCCGCTTCCACCACTCGCCATTCCAACGACGCTACAAGCGTCTCTGGTGGCTCGCCTCGATCGCCTCGGCGCGGTCAAGGAGGTGGCGCAGATCGGTGCCGCCATCGGGCGAGAGTTTTCCCATGAGCTGATTGCGCCGGCGTCGGCCCTGGCCCCAAACGATCTCGACGCGGCGCTTGAGCGGCTGACCTCAGCCGGAGTCATCACTCGGCGTGGAACACCTCCGGCTATGACCTATTCGTTCAAGCATGCGCTGGTGCAGGACGCCGCGTACGCGACATTGCTCAGGAGCCGGCGGAGGGAGTTACACGCGAGCATCGCCAAGGTGCTGGTCGATCAGTTTCCGGCGATGGTCGAACGCCTGCCCGAGGTCGTTGCGCGTCATTTCACTGAGGCAGGAGCCGCGGCCGAAGCGATCAGCTACTGGAGGAAAGCTGGCCAGATCGCCACCGCGCGATCGGCTAATCACGAAGCGGTCAGCTTCTTTGAGCAGGCGCTGAGTGCTCTCGATGGGGTGCCCGAATCACGGCCTGTGCTGGAGCAGGGCTTCGATACTCGGCTCGATCTAAGGCGTGTGTTGATTCAACTCGGGCAAGTACGGCGGGTGCTGGACCAGCTGCGCCAGGCAGAGACCCTCGCGGAAAAGTTGAACGACGACTACCGGCGTGGGCGGGTGTGTGCGTTCATGACGAACGTCCACGGGCAGCTCGGCGAGCTGGACGAGCCATTCGCTTGGGGCAGGCGTGCGCTGGCGATTGCTCACGCGTTACGCAGTCCCGAGCTGCGGATCCTGACAACGACATTCTTGGAAATGGTTCACTATTATCGGGGCGAGTACCCACGGGTGGTCGAACTCGCGACCGAGAACCTTGCTTCTGTGCCCGCTGACCAAGTGTTCGCACATTTCGGGGCAACGGGGCCGTCATCGGTCTTTGACCGCCATTGTCTTGTGCTGAGTCTCGCTCAACTCGGCAGGTTCACCGAGGCGGCGAAGTACGAAACCGAGGCGATCCAGCTCGGCGAATCGATGGACCATGCATTCACGCTCGCGCTGGCTTACTTCCCCTCGCACACACACGGAACCATTAAAGGCGATTGGGCGATAGCAGGCGCACAGCTTGAGCACGAGATCGCTATGCTGCGCGCTAACGATCTGGTACTTTTGCTGCCTACTGCGGTTGCCTGTTCCACTTGGGTGTTAGCGCAACTTGGCCAAGCGGACGAAGCGTTGAGCCGCCTCCGAGAGAGCGAGCGACTCCTCGAGCGTGAGGTATCAACGGGATATGTCCCCTATCACGGCTGGTCTTATCACGCGCTCGGGCGCGCCTGTTTGCTGCTCGACCGGCTCGACGAGGCACAAACGCTTGCCCGCCACGCGCTCGAATGCTCCGCGCGGCAGCCCGGGTTCGCCGCCAACGCGAAGCACCTACTCGGCGACATCGCGATGCATCCCGACTGCTTCGATCCACAAATCGCCGAGGCCCACTACATGCAGGCACTCGTGCTCGGCAAGGAGCGTGACATGCGCCCCCTAATGGCGCAGTGCCACTTCGGCCTTGGCAAGCTGTGCCTGCGCACAGGTAAACGAATGCGGGCCTACAAGCATCTCAGCGCCGCCACAGCGATGTACCGCGCCATGGACATGCAGTTCTGGCTGACGCAGGCAGAGGCAAAACTGCATCAGCTCCAGTAATGTCGAACTTGAAACTGGTGAACCTAGTGCGCTCCCGTCTGTTTGGAACCTTGCGATCCCCTTATGACAGGCCCTGGGCAGAGCGCGTGACCCTGGTGACGGGGGGTAATTCAGGAATAGGCCGGGCATTCGTCGAAAAACTCGTGATGGCCAATGCCAAGGTGATCGCGTGCGGGCGTAACCAGGACGCGTTGCAGGAACTGCAACGAGAGCACCCGGAAGTTGAGGCTATCCCCTGCAACATTGCCGAGCGAGCGGACGTGCTCGCACTTGCCGAATCAATCGAGACGCGTCACGGCAAGCTTGATGTGCTGATCAATAATGCGGCGATCATGGAGCAGGTCGACCTGCTTGACGATAGCGTCAGCGATGACCGGATCGCCTATGAAATAGCGGTCAACCTGGTCGGTACCATCCTGTTGACCCGCCGGTTTCTTCAGCTGCTACGTTCCAGCGATTGCCCGATGATCATCATGATTACCTCTGGCTATGCGCTCCTTCCCGCGACCCGTGCGCCCACATATTCGGCCAGCAAAGCGGGCCTTCGTTCTTTTACTTTGGCACTGCGACGGCAACTGACCGGTGTCGGCATCCGTGTCATCGAGGTATTGCCCCCATTGGTCGATACGCCAGCGACTCGGGCGGTGCAGAGACCGAAGATGTCGGCTGACGCTCTGGTCGACCGGGTGCTGCGAGACATCGATCGTGGTCGTGACGAGATACTTCCTGGGCAGGTCGGCCTGTTGCCATTGATGATGCGACTGGCTCCCAAATACATTGCGCGTCGCGTTGCCGGAACGTGAACAGGCTTGGGCTATCGCAGCGACATGAACGGCGCGGTGTTGTTGCCGGTATCCCGCGGCTCGTTCCGGAATGAACCCCGTGGCCAAATAGAGGCCCTGGCCGGTCACTGAGGTATCGGCCACGGCGCTCATGCCAACGACGTCGTGCTCACCTACGCGTCGAGGGCGGTCGGACAGGGGATTCGGCCTCGGAACCCCACATCCGCCTGAGCACCGAACGTCCTCGCCAGTGGTGCTCAAGAGCGGCCCCCGCATGTGCGGCCGCAGCTCCCATAAGAAGGACTGCACCCCATCGATGGACCGGTCTGATGACGGCAAACCATCGAGCGTCGGGGGAAAGGAGATGGGGGATAGGAATCAGTCCGAGAAAAAGGGTCGGCACCCGTGCCGGCGCAAGCGCCGCACTGAGATAGCCGAGGACCGGTACGGCGATCAGGAGCGCATAGAGCATGGCATGCATGCTCGACGCGGCGCGGCGCTGCCACTCCGGCAGGTGCGGGTCCCAGTCCGGACGCGTGACCCTGGCACGAATGCCGAGGCGATAGAGGGCAAGCCCGAACACGATGAGGCCGATCGTCTTATGCAGCTGATAGAGCAGAAATTTCAGCAACAGCTCGCGCAGGGGCACGGCGACCATAAGCCATCCAAGCGGGAAGGTCACAAACACGAGCCCGGCCGTCCACCAGTGGAGGCGCCGTAAGCCCCGGCCCCATCCTGATGGGTCATTCGGCATTGAATGCCTGAGGCAATTTGAGGCGGGCCTTGATGATGATATTCACGTTGTCTGAGATGAACACTTCATCCGCTGTCATTCCGAATGTTGAGCGTCGGAGTGAAGCATGCACGACGAAGTCGTCAATTTGTGAGTGATCGGCCTGGTCTTGCGACTGCCTTGTCAAAACGGCGTGCAGTGTCAGCGGCTGCGTAACCCCCCTGATCTGGATTAGGCCACGAATCGTAAAATGGCCACGAGCAAGCTCCTGCACCGAGCTACTCTGATACAGGACTTCCGGATAGCGTCGAACGTCAAAGAAGTCCGCAGACCTCAACATGTCGACAGCTTCGTGCCAAGACATGTCCACTGACCCGGCATCAACGGCCACAGATATTTGTGTGCGCTCCGGATGGTTGTTGTTGAGGACCAGGCGGGCTTCGAAGCGGCGGAACACGCCTTCGGAGGCAAACAGGCCGAGGTTGCGGACAGAGAAGTCTATAGTGCTGAACCGCTGATCCAGGGAGAACATCTGGTCAACCCCCGGAGGTCCCGCGTTCGCCGGTCCGGCCACCAGCAACACACTCAGCAGCGCCGTCCGGCCAGCAGCGATAACGGCCGCCAGGACCGACTTGCGAGCCCTACCTTCGTAACGGGAGTTCCTGCCTGTCATCTCGGGAGAGCCCCAGAATGTGAGCGTAGTCCTCTTTCGCGACCAGCGAGCAACCGATGACGCGCTCGACCCAGGCGCAGCCATCCAGGTCGTCGTCGTCCTCTCGGCTGCGAAGCAGAGCACGCGCATACCGTCTCAAAGCCGGGATACAACCCTCTATCTCGGACAGCATTCAGGTACGTCCGTTTCTTACCCGAGACTGCGACCGGCCATCCGTCCTCATTGGCTGACAGCTCCGTCGTCTGTGGGTTAGGTGCAGCCAAATGACAGCTGCCCTGTTCCCAAGTCAGACGCCGGCCGGGGCAGCATATTCCACCGTTTGCCGTGCATCGGGGTGCCGCTGGCGAACGTCTGCGTGTCGCCGACCTCACGCAAGGGGTCGTCCTGGAGCGTACGGCAGTCGTCTCATTATCAAACACGCAATCGCGCGTTTGTTGCTCGGCTCGGCCGACACCGCTGTCTCACCCGGCGGCGTCTCGCGTGGGCCTGCCGCCTCCGAATGCCTGCCGAGCTCCGGAAAGGCCACGCCATTGCTGTCGCGCCATGTAGCGCCGACCTACCCCCATTGCGGTTGGGACAGCTGACGTCACGTGCTCGTGAAGCGATCAGAAATCCGAACGGGTGATGTCGAGGGACTGGCAGGACTGGTGGTCGATTCAGCGGGATGGTGGCGGCGGCAAGGCGGGCAACAGCCACCATGGTCCTGGCACTCTTGCAGCGGCGCGTCTCGATAGCGTGGAATTGCGTGAACGGTGACGACGGCCTCAATCAGGTGCCGGGCTTTACGGCTGGGTTGGTCGAAACCCCGATACTCGCCGCGAACGTGGAGCGGTGCAGTTCCGATCCATTGTCTTGCCTGCCCGGACCGATTGATGCCACGCCCTAATACGGGGGTCCTTTCAGCTCGACGTTATTGCCCTCGGGATCCAGGACATAGATCGACGGGCCTTGCCCCTCGGCGCCGTAGCGGGACTCCACCGACCCGCACTCCGCGCCGTTTTTCTGCAAGTGCGCGATGATCGCCTCGGCGTCGAATGGTTCGACGCTCAGGCAGAAATGATCGAGATTACGCGCCTCCTTGCCGGGCGCCGCGCCACCCTTGCGGCCGAGTGGTCCGTCGATTGGCACGAGATCAATCAGCGAACTCCCGGCGCGCAACTGGTACAGCCCAATGTTCTCCTGCACTTTCTCCAGCGTGCAGCCCAGTACATCCATGTAGAACCGCTGCATCTTCTGCAGATCAACGACCCGCAGCACGAGATGATCGACGTGCTTGATATGAAACATTGCCGCCCCTCCTTGCACGAAAACGGTGCGCGCCCGCCGCCGCCCGAGTCAACCTCGGCGAGCGCGTGCGAAGGGCGGCGCCACCAGCCCGACACCGCGCAGATGGCTGAACAGGTCCGCCACTTTGGTCCGGTCGGCCTCCGCCAGTGGTGGCTTCAGGATCGACTCGATGTTGTTGCGGAGGTGTGCGGCGTCGCCAGTGCCAAACAACACCACGTCGACGCCCTGCTCATGCCGCACATAACGGTACGCGGCGTCGATCACCGAGCTCGCGCCGTCCGGATGCACCAGGAACCCCAGCGGATCGTCGCCTTCGGCCAGCCACGCCGGCACTTTGCCCTCGGCTGCGAGCTGCTTGACCGTTGCAGCGAGCTGCGCCGGACGCGCGAAGATCTGCCGCACGGCGAACATCATCAACGTGCCCACGCGATATGTCCGGGTCAGCGGGAACACACGCTCGCGCGCCGGCTGGTGCATCAAATGGAATGCGAACATCGCGGTATCCCAGATACCATCCGGCAACGCGTGGTGCAGCATGTCGTGGTTCGTGTCGTTCGGCGATGTCTCGGTGATGCCGAGGAAGCGGAACTTACCCTGCTCCCTCGCACGCAGCAGTGCGGGGGCAATCTCGTTGCGCACGAAGTCGTATTGCGCGGGCGGCACTGCGTGTAACTGGAACACGTCGACGTAATCCAGGCCGAGCCGCTGGCAGGATCCCTCGAGGCTGGCCAGGATCTTGTCGACGTAAAATCGGTTGTCACCGCGGTCGCGCGAGGCCTTGGTGCAGATGATCACTGAATCGCGCGGCACGCCGCGCACCGCTTTGCCCACGACCGTTTCCGTACCGTACACGGCTGCGGTGTCGAGCACGTTGACGCCGAGATCGAGCGCCAGGCGGATCAGTCGGACGGCGTCGTCCTCCGACCCGCCGGTCCCGAGGCCAATACGGCTGAAGCCGCCGCAGCCCAGACCGGCGACACTCGCTTTCAGCCCGGTGCGACCGAGCGTGGTGTATTCCATGGGTGGCTCCCTCGCTTTGCTGCCGTGCAGCGTAACGGGGTGCTCCAAGTGACGATAGTCAACCTTTTCGGATGCTTTAGGACGCGTGGTGGGATACAAGGACAAGAACGCGGTGGGCGAGGTGCTGCCACAGGCGTTACACGGTCAACCACTGTTCCCGACGAACGGAGTAGAACGGTTGGTTGAGGAATGGGCGGAGTGAACCGGTAAGAATATATGGATTGGATTTGGGATGCCTGACTGATACCAGCACAGAGGATGCGCCAATGGCTGATCGACCAGAGAATACGTACAGCGGCGGTTTTGATGATGCTCTCACCGAGGGAACGAAGGCTCACTCTGCTTTCGACGACGGGTGGGAAGCCGCGCAAATGGACGCTAGGGGTAAGGGCCAGGTTCGGGATCCGCGCAGGGTCAAACACGATGAAATCTTGTCGGCATGGGGCAGTGGTGGAATGCACCCGGATATCGGACCGGACTATGAACGGGGATTTAAGGACGGTTACATCGCTATGTGGCGATCTGGCTATGCAGCATTCGCTATCTATGTGCCCACTACCCTCAACCGCGCGGAGTACTTCGGAAAGCTGACGTTTGGCGATGTGGTGCCGGATTAGCTGAAGCGAAACATTCGGCGCCAGACAAGGTGACCTCTTGTGAGCGATCACAAGGGAGCTGGCGTGCAGGCATCGATACGAAGTGCGCGTCAACATATCACAGTCTCACATACGAACTTTGCTGCTGCAGAATGTGATGACCAATAGCCAGACCGTGTTCGGTCGATTTGGCGGTCAGTACGATACGGAGGCAACAACCCCGGTCAGAAAACCAGATAAAGTCCACCAGACTCTTTGGAAGACCACAGATGAAACGACCCTGTGCGATCATCGGTCATCGCGGCGCGCGTGGGCTGTTTCCGGAGAACACGCTGGAGGGTTTTGCCGCGGCACTGGCGCTGGGCATCGACGCGGTGGAACTCGACGTGGCGCTCACCGCCGACGACGTTGTGGTGGTGACGCATGATCCAGCGCTGAACCCGAACCTCACGCGTGACACTCACGGCGCGTGGCTGGAGGCGCCGACGCCATCGCTTCGCTTGTTACGCGCGGCGGATTTGTCGGCTTACGATGTCGGGCGGTTGCGGCCCGGAACCGCGTACTCGGCGCTCTATCCGAATCAGTCGCCGCGCGATGGAGCCTGCATTCCGACCTTGGATGCGGTGCTGCGGCTCGACCGGCTGGCGCAATTCGTCATCGAACTGAAGACGCTTCCTGGCGAGCCGGGGCGCACCGCCAGCGGACCGGAACTTGCGGAGGCGGTGCTCGCTACGGCCGACGCCACCGATGCAACACCGCGTGTCACCGTGGAGGGTTTTGACTGGCGTGGACCGCGGCACCTGCACCGGACCCGCCCGGATGTGCGACTTGCCTGGCTGACGCGGGCCGAGACCGTGCGTGACGCCGCGACCTGGTGGGATGGGCCGGTGCCGGCTGATTTTGGTGGCTCGGTGCCGCGTGCGGTGGCGGCCGAGGGCGGGCCGGTCTGGGCGCCAGACCACAATGATCTCACGCACGCATTGGTTGACGAGGCCCATGCACTTGGCCTCCAGGTCATACCATGGACGGTGAACGATCCGGCCGATATGCGGCGTCTGATCGGGTGGGGCGTGGACGGGCTGGTGACCGACCGGCCTGATCGGGCACGTGCCATTGTGGCAGACGCAAGCGCCCCGTACCGTTGAGGAAGCACGCGTCGCAAGCGGCACTTCTCAGCCAGTCTTCGCGGGCGTCACAACGGACACACGGTTATACCAGCCGACGGGTGGCGTGACTCTCCGACGGCATTGTCGGTTATGTGTTGCGGCTTGTTTCCGAATGCTCAATGCCGCCGGGATAGCGCGCTCTCGAAGCGCGGCCGCTCTGATCTCATCGCAATCGGCGCGAACCGAGCCGCCGCGGTGGAGTTGGGAGAACCGTTGCCCGCCCCCACAGCGGCGCCGCTCCGTAGCAGATTAGACCGGAATCGCGGGAGCGCCACGCGCCTCGCGATCACCAGGGACGGAAACGCCGAACGGCTCGCGCTACCCCCGCTGCGTCATCGGCACATAATCGCGCCGTGCTGCACCCGTGTAGATCTGCCGCGGGCGGCCGATGCGCTGCTCTGGGTCTTCCATCATCTCCTTCCACTGGCTGACCCAGCCGACCGTGCGGGACACCGCGAACAGGGCAGTGAACATGCTGGTGGGGAAGCCCATCGCCTTCAGGATGATGCCTGAATAGAAGTCAACATTGGGATACAGCTTGCGATCGATGAAGTAGCGGTCGTTCAGTGCGATCTTTTCCAATTCCACTGCCAGATCGAGCAACGGATCACCTTTGAAACCGAGCTCATTCAGAACATCGTGGCAGGCCTGCTGGATGATCTTCGCGCGGGGATCGTAGTTCTTGTAGACACGGTGGCCGAAGCCCCAGAGCATCTCGTGGTTATTGCGGTCCTTCACTTCCTCAAGGAACGCCGGGATGTTCTTCACGTGGCCGATATGCGTCAGCATCTTCAGTACGGCCTCATTCGCGCCGCCATGCGCCGGCCCCCAGAGGCTGGCGATCCCAGCCGCAATGCATGCAAACGGGTTGGCTCCCGTCGAGCCGGCTAGCCTGACCGTGCTGGTGCTCGCATTCTGCTCATGATCCGCGTGAAGGATCATGATCAGATCCATCGCTTTCGAGAGCACCGGGTTGACTTTGTATTCCTCGGCTGGAACCGCGTGGAACATGTGCAGGAAGTTCTCGGCGTAACCCAGATCGTTGCGTGGATAAATGAACGGCTGGCCGATAGAGTACTTGTAGGCCCACGCAGCGATCGTTGGCACTTTAGCGATTAGGCGGAAGGCGCTGATGCGCCGGCTCTCCGGATCGTGGATGTCCAGACTATCATGATAAAACGCCGACAGCGCACCGACCACGCCGCACATCACGGCCATCGGATGCGCATCGCGCCGGAACCCGTTGTAAAACTGACGGATCTGCTCATGCAGCATGGTGTGGCGCAGGACGCCGACCTCGAACTCGTTATACTGTGCGGCGGTCGGCAGCTCACCATTGAGCAGCAGGTAGCAGATCTCCAGAAATGTCGACTTCTCCGCCAGTTGCTCGATCGGGTAGCCGCGGTACATCAGCACGCCGACATCGCCGTCGATGTAGGTGATGCTGCTCTCGCACGATGCCGTGGCGCCGTACCCGGGATCATAGGTGAATACGCCGAGGTCGTTGTAAAGCTTGCGGATGTCGAACACGTCGGGGCCGACCGTGCCCGAGATCACCGGAAGGCTGGCGGACCGGTTCGTCCCGTCGAGCGAGACGGTGACGGACCGTTTGGCGGTTGCGCTCATTGACGTGTCCTTCTTGCTGAACCGCCGCGGCGGCCTGAAACTCCGGCGCGAAATTATGGCGGCCCGCGCCGGGACGCAACCTTCGCAGCCGCAGCATTTGACTGGGGCGGCGCGATTGTTCAGGCGGGCGGATGTGGCGCGATCGCGGGGTCGAAGAGGCGCAACGCGCCTTTACGCACCCGCTTCGGATCGCCAACCCGCTTCAATTCGACGGTACCATCGATCCCGTTGGGGCGGAGAACGGTGCGAAGCGCGTCCTCGCTCCCCGCGTTCCGGCCCTCGATCGCCGGCCTCACCTCGACCAGCGGGCCGGTGACGGTCACGCCGAGCACGCCGCCACGCGCGACGACCGCCAACGGGACAACGCCCCGCGCTCGCTTGTCCTCGAACGATCCTGACCGGAAACAGCCACGCCCGCGATTCCGGCGTCCCGTCAGTCATGTGTCGAATCCGGGCCTTCAGCCCCTCGCGCCAGGTAATCCCTGTATTGCGTCCGCAGCGCCGTTTTCAACAGCTTTCCCGTCGCGGTGTGAGGGAGTTCCGGCACGACGACGACCGCGTCCGGCAACCACCATTTAGCGACCTTGCCCTCGTACACCTTCAGCACCGCGGCCGGATCGATGGTATGGCCGGGCCGCGGCACCACAAGCAGAAGCGGCCGCTCGTCCCATTTCGGATGCCGCGCGGCAACGACCGCCGCCTCCGCCACGGCCGGGTGCGACACGGCGATGTTCTCGAGGGTAATCGAGCTGATCCATTCGCCGCCCGATTTGATTACGTCCTTCGAGCGGTCTGTGATCTCCATGAAGCCGTCCGGATCGATCGTCGCGACGTCGCCGGTTGCAAACCAGCCGTCAGCGTCCAGCGCGCTCTCCGGCGGATCGCCGTAATATGCGCTGGCGATCCAGGGGCCACGCACCATCAGGTCACCGAATGCCACGCCGTCCCACGGCAGTTCCTTGCCGTCACCGTCAACGATCTTCATGTCGATACCGGACAGGATTCGTCCCTGCTTCAGTGCGTGACGTTCGGCAGCCTGCCTGCTCAGGCCCACCTGAGCCGGCTTTGGCGCGTTATAGGTGCCGACGGGGCTGAGTTCCGTCATTCCCCAGCCTTGCTCGACGGAGATGCCGTAGTCGGCTCCGAATGCTTCGACCAATAGTGGCGGCGTGGCCGAGCCACCAGTCATGATCCGCTTCACCGTGGGCAGCTTCTCGCCGCTTGAACGCAGGTGCTGCAGCAGCCCCAGCCACACGGTCGGTACGCCACAGGTCATTGTGACCCGCTCTTCGTGCAGCAGCGCGGCGAGGCTGGCACCATCCAGATGTCGACCCGGCATCACCAGGGCCGCCCCGGTCATCGCCGCCGAATGCGGAATTCCCCAGGCGTTGACGTGAAACATCGGCACGACCGGCAGAATGCGGTCGATGGCACGCAGGCCCAGTACGTCCGGCATGGCACCGGCATAGGCGTGCAGGATCGTCGAGCGGTGGCTGTAGAGGACGCCCTTGGGCCGCCCCGTTGTGCCGGAGGTGTAGCAGAGCGCGCTGGCCGTGTTCTCGTCGAAGCGCGGCCAGGCGTAATCCTCGTCGGCCGCATCCATCAGCACTTCGTAGCAACGAAGGCGCATGCCAGGCGCCAGAGCTAGCTCGCACATGCCAGCCTCATCGGTCATCATGACCACCGCGCGCACGCTCTCGGCGATGCGCGGTGCGATCTGGCGAATCAGTCCCGCGAAGGAGACATCGACAAACAACACGCGGTCCCCAGCGTGATTGATGATATAAGTGATGTCGTCTGGATGCAGGCGCGGATTGATGGTGTGACAGATGGCACCCATGCCCGGTGCTGCGTAGTAAACTTCCAGGTGACGGAAGTCGTTCCACGCCAGCGTTCCGACTCGGTCGCTTTCAGCGACGCCCAGTGTTTGCAGCACCCGTGCCAGCCGCCGCGCACGGCGCTCGGTTTCGAACCAGGTCGTACGGTGGATCGTGCCGTCGTTCAGCCGCGAGACAACGTCGCCCTTGGCATGATGCCGCGCCGCATGCGTCAACAGTGACGAAATCATCATCGGTTGGTTCTGCATCAATCCCAGCATGACAGTCGCCTCCGGTTTGTCGCGGCGTTGCCGGCTGCCGCGTGCCGGCCGATGATACGTCAACCGAGGGGACGCAAACAGGGAGGACGCAATGCAGCGCGTGATGATCGTCACCGGCGGCAGCCAGGGAATCGGCGAGGCAATCGCCCGGCTGGCCGGCGCGCGCGGCTACGCGGTCGCACTCACTTACAAGTCATCGCGGGAGCGTGCCGAGAGGGTCGCGGCTGATATCCACGCCGCGGGCGGACGCGCGATCGCAGTGCAGGCGGAGATGGCCGACGAGATGTCGATCCTCTCGCTGTGCCGCCACGTCGACGCCGCGTTCGGGCCCCTGACGGTGCTGGTCAACAACGCCGGCACACCGGGTCCCTCCGGAACGATCGACGCAATTACTTCTGCGGTACTGGACGAAGTGCTGGCGGTGAACGTGCGGGCGCCGTTCCTATTGATGCGCGAGGCGGTGGCGCGAATGGCGACGGATCGCGGCGGGGCAGGGGGCTCGATCGTCAATATTTCATCGCGCGCCGCTGAGCTTGGGGGCGCGAATGAGTGGATTCAGTATGCCGCCTCAAAAGGTGCACTCGACAGCCTGACGATCGGCGCGGCGAAAGAGCTGGGGCCACGCGGCATCCGTGTGAACGCAGTGAGCCCAGGGCTCATCCAGACGGACTTGCATGCACGGTCCGGCCTGCCGAACCGGCTGGAGAAATTGCTGCCGGGGGTGCCCATGGGACGGGTCGGTAGCGCGGACGAAGTGGCACAAACCGTGTTATGGCTGGCCTCCGATGAGGCGTCGTATATCAGCGGCGCGATCGTACCGATTTCCGGCGGGCGGTGAGTGGAATCGGACAAGACAATGCAAGATCGATGCGTTTCGCTCCGTTCCGGTCATCACGATGGGCGCGCGTACTGCGACGGCCACGAAGTCATCCTTCGTGAACTTTGATCACTCCGCGCGCTTCGTGATACCTGCAACTGAGTGGACCACACGCACCGGGGAGAGGATGATGGACCTGAAATCAGCACTGATCGTTGGCGCGGGCACTGGTCTTTCCGCGTCCCTGGCGCGCGTGTTCGCACGCAACGGTCTGCAGGTGGCGCTTGCCTCGCGCAATCCGGACAAGCTGGCGGCACTCGCGGACGAAATCGCCGCCGTCACCTTCGCCTGCGACGCCACGGAGGCGGAAGAGGTGGCAGCGTTGTTCGAGGTTGTCGTCGCGACGATGGGTGTGCCGGACATCGTCGTCTACAACGCCAGCGGCCGGGCGCGCGGGCCGATCACCGGACTCGAACCGGACGCCGTCGCTGGCGCCATTGCGGTGTCGGCCTTCGGTGGCTTCCTGGTTGCGCAGCAGGCGGCCCGGCTGATGCTGCCGCGCGGCAGCGGCGTCATCATGTTCACCGGCGCGTCAGCGAGCGTGAAGGGCTATGCGCAGTCGTCATCCTTCGCGATGGGCAAGTTCGCGCTGCGCGGCCTAGCGCAGAGCCTCGCGCGTGAATTGTCGCCGCAGGGCATCCACATCGCGCATTTCGTCATCGATGGCGGCATCCGCAGCGCCGCCCGCCCGGATCCAAACGACCGGCCCGACAGCACACTGGATCCGGATGATATCGCGCAGGCCTACTGGCACGTCGCGAATCAGCCGCGAAGCGCCTGGACCTGGGAGGTCGAACTGCGGCCATGGGTTGAGCGGTTCTAAGGCGTGAGCGCCTCGCCGATGGCGCGGGCGAGGTCTATTCGTCCGCCTTCGGCCGGCTCTCCAGCGATACGACCCTCGCCTCCAACACCGCGACCCGCGCCTCCAGTTGCGCCAGCCGCGCTTCCGCCGCCTCCTGCCCGGCGCGGGCGTTGGCCGCCACCTCGGCCATCGCCTCCAGTTCCTCCTTCCGCACCAGCTCCAGCCGGCGAATCACCTCGTCGACCTGGGCGCGGACCATCGCCTCGGCCTCCTCGCGTAGCCCGGCCAAAGCGGAAATTGCACCGCCGGCCACGCCGGCGAGATCGTCGAAGAACCGTGGACGGTCGCTCATGGCGTATGTCTCTCCTGTGATTCGTCGGCTTCCGGCGTATCGGACCCGCACGTATAACGTGCCGTCATGATCCTGGTCACTGGCGGTGCCGGCTTCATCGGCTCCAATCTCTTGGCGGCGCTCACGCAGCGCGGGCAGGAGACCGTGGTTGCCGACTGGCTTGGCACCGGCGGCAAGTGGCGCAACCTCGCCAAGCACCCGCCAAGCCGCATCATCGCCCCGGCCGGGCTCGATGCCTTCCTGGCGACCCGCCCCCCGGTGGAGATGGTGTTTCACATGGGCGCTGTCAGCGAGACCACCGCGACAGACGCGGACCTCACGTGGGCCACCAATGTCGAGCTCAGCCGCCGCATCTGGGAGTGGTGTGCCGAACGTGAGGTCCGGCTGGTCTATGCCTCCTCCGCCGCAACATATGGCGACGGCTCTGGCGGGTTCGACGACGATCCGTCGGCCGCGGCGCTGGAGAGGCTGCAGCCGCTTAATCTGTATGGCTGGACCAAGGCCGCGTTCGACGTTCTGGTGGCGCGCTCGATCGCCTCGCACCAGGCGCGTCCACCCCAATGGGCGGGGCTGAAATTCTTCAACGTCTATGGCCCGAATGAGTACCACAAGGGGCGGATGATCTCGGTGATCAAAGTCAAGTACGACGAAATCGCCGCCGGCGGCCCCGCGCGCCTGTTCAAGTCGGACCAGCCCGGCCTCGATCATGGCGCGCAGGCGCGCGACTTCATCTGGGTGGGCGACGTGGTCGACGTGATGTTGTGGTTGTTCGACAAGCCCGCGGTCAGCGGCTTGTTCAACGTAGGCACCGGCCGCGCGCGCACCTATCTCGATATGGCCCGCGCGGTGTGCGACGCCGCCGGCCGGACGCCTAACGTCGAATTCATCGACATGCCGAGCAATCTGCGCGGTCAGTACCAGTCGTTCACGCAGGCGAACATGGACCGGCTGCGCGCCGCCGGTTATGCCGCGCAGTTCACAACATTGGAGGAAGGCGTGCGCCGCTACGTTCAGGACTACCTCGCGACGGCCGACCGATACGCATGAACTCTGTTCTGCTGTATCCGCACCTGAGTCCGGACATCGTCCGGATCGGCCCGTTTGCCGTTCGTTGGTACGCGCTCGCTTATATCGCCGGGATTTTGGTGGGCAGCCGGCTGCTGCGCCGGGTAGTACGCTGGCCCCCCGTGATAGCAGACCAGCTGCAGGCGGACGACTTTCTCACCTGGGCGACTCTCGGCATCGTGCTGGGCGGGAGGCTCGGCTACGTGTTGTTCTATCAACCGGGCTTCTATTTCGCCCACCCGCTGCTGACATTCGCCGTGTGGGATGGCGGCATGAGCTTTCACGGCGGTGCGATCGGCGTGACTGTTGCCATCGTCTGGTTTTGCCGGCGCAATCGCATTCCGATCCTCGGCTTTGCTGACCGGGCGGCGGTATGCGTGCCGATCGGGCTTGGTCTCGGTCGCATCGCCAATTTCATCAACGGAGAATTGTGGGGACGGCCGGCGCCGCTCTGGTGGCCGGGGGCGATGGTGTATCCCAACGCCATCCAGACCGCCCCTCCTGTGCCCGGCGTGTACGAGGCTCTGCGCAACACGGTGTGCGCTGGTCTGACGCCCGAGCAGTGCGTGCCGCGCTACCCAAGCGAGCTGTACGAAGCCTTCTTGGAAGGCCTGGTTCTGTTCGTCGTCATGTTCCTGCTTGCGCGCCGGGAGCACCTGCGCAGTCGCTTCGGGTGGCTGACCGGCGCCTTCCTGATCGGCTACGGCGTCGCGCGCACCGTGGGCGAGTTCTTCCGCGCGCCGGACTTCTTCCTGCGTTTTCTGGTGGTGGATCTCGGTCTCAGCATGGGTCAGTTGTTGTGCATTCCGATGTTCATCGCGGGAGGCTGGCTCATCTGGCACGCAGGCCGCCACCCGGTCCCGGCGACGCAATGATCGAGCGGCTGGATGCGTTCATGGCGCGCGCCAATGCCGCTTACTATGCCACGCACGATCCGTTTGCCGATTTCACCACCTCGCCGGAGATCTCTCAGGTGTTCGGCGAGTTGCTGGGCCTGTGGGCCGCGGTCGCGTGGACGATCGTGGGGCGCCCGCGCCGGGCGTTGCTGGTGGAGGCGGGACCGGGCCGCGGTACGCTCATGGCCGATGCGCTGCGTGCGGTCGAGCGAGCCGCGCCGGAGTTTCGTGCGGCAGTTTCGGTGCATTTAATCGAGACGTCGGCCCGGCTGCGTGCGTTGCAGGCCGAGCGTCTGTCTGGCGCGGTCTGGCATGACGGGCTGGCGACGCTGCCGGAAGGCCCGCTGCTGCTGCTGGCGAACGAGTTCCTGGATGCGCTGCCGATCCGCCAGTTCGTCAGGCGCGGGTCGAGGTGGGCGGAGCGATACGTCATGGAAGACCAATCCCGTTCCGCGGGTGCGGTCGAGACGCGCAGTGGCCGGAGTGAGGGATTTCCTACCCGTTATCGCTGGCATGAGCGCGAGTTGCCGGATCCTCCGTCCTTCACCCTGTCGGAGGGTGAGTGCGGGAATAAGCTGCCCTTGTTTGTTGAGAATTGTGAGGCCGCCCGCCGCTTCGTGGCCGACCTCTCCGCCCGTCTCGCCCGCCATCCGGGCGCCGCGCTCGTCCTAGACTATGGCGCGGAACGGTCCCGGGCTGGCGATTCTCTCCAGGCTATCGCCGAGGGCCGTCCGGCCAATCCGCTGTCTCCACCCGGCACCGCCGATCTCACCGCCCATGTCGACTTCGCGACGCTCGCCGCCACAGTCCGCGATAGCGGCGCGATTGCACACGGCCCGATCCCGCAGGGCCTCTTTCTTACCCGGCTCGGCTTGTTCCAGCGCACCGGTCGCCTCGCCGAAGGCCAGCCCCCCATGCGCGCCGCCGCGCTGGTCGACGCCGCCCAACGGCTCGCCGAGCCTTACCGTATGGGGCGCTTGTTCAAGGCTATGGCGATCAGCTCGCCTGGCACCGCTCTGCTGCCCGGCTTCGAGCGGTAGGGCGTTACACCTTACAGCTTGAACGCGCGACTAAGCGCCTCCGCAGCATTCGCCGCACCCATCGGGCGTGTTTCGGCACTGACCCGCTCGCTCGGCACGGCATAGGCCTCCAACGACGCGATGTCGTGCAGCGTCACGTTGGCACCGCGCGTTTCCACACCCAGATCGCGCAGCAGAGCAAAGCTGCGGGACAAGTTCTCAAACCGGCAACCGAGCTGCCCCGCAATCATCCCTTTCTGCACCGGAAGGCGGAATTCGGCCTGGTTCCCGCTCGGATCGCGGACGAGGCTGAGTAAGTAGCAGCCGAGGCGCTGGGCCGTCGTTCGCAGTTTGAGGTCGAGCACCTGCTTGGTCGCCGACTGCGAATCAAGCGACACCCGACGCAACATGGCGGTGGCCAAGCTGGGTGTGGTCTCGATCAGTCGCCGTAGCGGGGACGCGGCGATTTCCAGCACGGCGACTGCCGTCAACGCTTCGGCGGTCATGAGATAGGGGCTGCCGGCAAGGGCGCTCGCCACCACGAGGCCGCTGACTGGCAGCGCCAGATCGATCACGACCCGCGAGCCGTCGCCGGTGCGTTGGGTGAGCGCTGCGTGGCCGTCAAGCAGGTAACGCAGCGCGTCCGGGGTCGCCCCCTGCTGACAGAGAAGGGCGTGGGCAGGGCGTTCCGCGATGCGGCTGGCAGGCGCGATCTGGCTGAGGACGCTGCGGTCCAGCCCAGCGAAGTCCGGCAAATTCCTGAGAGTCGCTTCTATGAACAACACACCGCCTCCGGTACTTGATGCAACGCGACGGGCGGCAAAATAGACACGATGGCATCGCGGCCGCAATTCGGATGCGGGTTCAAGGGTTAACAGTTGTTAACCGAAACATCGTCTTGCGATTGCAACTTTGATCTATCATACGAGCGTCCGCGTCTCCTTGGTGGGCTTCGCGTCGCATTGCAGGTGCGATTTCCACCCGTGTGCCGGTGGCGATCAGCAGTGATGTGGCCAGTCGTCCGCTCGCGGTTGCTGCCAACCTGTCAGTCCCGGAGTGCAAGCTTGGGAAACTGGGAGGCCGGTGACGGTCTGTGAAGCGGAAGGCTCTGGCGTTCGACTCGCGTCGAACCTGAAACCGGTCGCCACGAAGCAGAAACTCAACCATGAGATGTTTGTTCATGTTTGGGGCAACAGCGAGGTTGGTCGGCCATGCGATCGTCTGCGGGACGCCCGGATGGTCGATCGTACGCACTATGCGCGCCGCGGCGGTCGGCAGTATTCCTAACCGAGGAGCGAATGGAACGGCGCGCAGTCGAAGCCCGTGACGCTGTTGAATTCGAGCCGGGTCCGGTGCGATTGCCGGCATGGGCTGCAACCATCGTGTCGAAGCTGACCTTGTTGCTGCAACCCGAGTGGTTGACGTTGCATGCACCGGTGGCATGCTGGGCAACAATCAATCGTCAGGGAGTGCCGGTCATGCCTTCGGCGATTACGCGGGCCTTCCTTGGATTCATCGCAGCGGCGATCTCGGTGCTGACGTTCCACCAGGGCATCGTCTGGCTGTACCAACTGGCGCATGCCGCTCCGTTGCCGCCATGGTCGCTCGCGCCCGTGCCACCGTTAGGGGTACCTCGGGTGCTGGACCTGTGCTTTTGGGGCGGCCTCTACGGAATTTTGTTCGGCTTGATTTGGCCGTGGCTCGCACTGCCGAAATGGCTCGCCGGCGTCATCCTCGGTGTGATCGCTGCGTCTGTCGGCTGGTTGGTCGTCGCGCCGCTGAAAGGCCAGCCACTGGGCTTCGGCTGGCATCCGAACAGCATGCTGCGTTCCCTGATCATCAACGGCGGGTGGGGTCTCGGCGTCGCGCTGATCCTGCCGCTGCTGATGCCGCGGCGGACCGGCCGCCGGCGGCATGCACGGGTCCGGACGGGCTGAGGCGGGCGGCCGATTTCTCGCCGCTTCGGCACGGCGATCCGATTGCAGTGTCCGACTGTCCCCCTCCCCAAGGGGAGGGGGCAACGCAGAAGAAGTTAGACGGTCGGCTGTTCGCCTGCTCCCGGTTCGAACATTGCCGGCGTGTCCGCAGCCGCTTCTTCCTCGTCCGCGTCAGCGCCGACGCGTTCGCCGCGCGCCTGGCGTTCCGCCTCTTCCGCACTGCGGGCGACGTTAACGGTGACGGGGATCGAGACTTCCGGGTGCAGCACGACGCGCACCTGCGACAGCCCGAGGGTCTTGATCGGATGCTCCAGCACGACCTGCTGACGATCGATGGTGAGGCCCGCTTCAGTCGTCGCGTCGGCGATATCGCGCGCAGAGACCGAGCCGTACAGGCTGCCCGACTCGCCTGCCTGGCGGATGATCACCACCGACAGGCCGCCGACGCGTTCGGCGACACGCTCGGCCTCCTCGCGGCGCTTCAGGTTCTGCGCCTCAAGCTGGGCGCGTTGTTCCTCGAATCGGGCAATGTTCTCCTTGCTGGCGCGCAGCGCTTTCTTCTGCGGCAGCAGGTAGTTGCGGGCGTAGCCGGGCGTCACCTTCACCCGCTCGCCCATCTGCCCCAGCTTTTCCACGCGCTGGAGCAGGATCAGTTCGACGGCGGCCATGCTGGGATCCTCAGGTCAGAATGTAAGGGAGCAACGCGAGAAAGCGGGCGCGCTTGATTGCCACCGCCAGTTCACGTTGCTTCTTGGCC
>JASHQG010000281.1 GCA_030037665.1 Acetobacteraceae bacterium | reverse complement strand
GCGCTGTCTGAAGCCAATCTGCGGGTGCGCGCCGAGCAGGAGGGCGTCACGATCGACGAAATGGAGCGACGCCGGGCATCGGCGATCCCTCTGCAACGGGCCAATGACCCGGAGGACATCGCTGCGATGGCGGTGTTTCTGGCCTCACCTGGCGCGCGTAACGTCACCGGGCAGTCCTACAATGTGGATGGCGGGATCATTCCGGATTGATCCGAATGAGTGGAGGAAACCATGATTATCGACTGCCATGGACATTACACGACGTCGCCGCGTCAGCATGAGGCATGGCGGACAGACCAAATCGCCGCGCACAAGGAAGGGCGGGCGGCCCCGCCCCGGCCGTCCATCACCGATGACGAAATCCGCGCGACCATCGTCAACGGTCAGTTGAAGGTGCAGCAGGAACGCGGAACCGACCTGACAATCTTCTCGCCGCGCGCGGCGGGCATGGGGCATCACCTTGGCGATGCGTCCACCAGCGAGGCCTGGGCTACCGCCTGCAACGAACTCATCCATCGCGTCTGTACCCTGTTCCCGCGCAATTTCATCGGCGTGTGCATGCTGCCGCAAAGCGCCCGCGTCTCGCCGCGCAATTGCGTCGCCGAGCTGGAGCGGTGCGTGCTGCAATACGGATTTGTCGGGTGCAACCTCAACCCCGATCCGTCAGGGGGATTCTGGCAGGATCCGCCATTGGGCGATCAGTACTGGTATCCACTCTACGAGAAGATGGTCGAGCTGGACGTCCCTGCGATGATCCACGTCAGCCAGGCATGCAATCCGGCGTTCCATACCACCGGCTCGCACTATCTGAACGGTGACACCGCTGCGTTCATGCAGTGTCTGACATCGGATTTGTTCAAGAATTTTCCGACGCTGAAGTTCGTCATCCCGCATGGCGGCGGTGCGGTTCCGTACCACTGGGGCCGGTTTCGCGGCATCGCGCAGGACATGAAACTGCCACCGCTGACCGAGCATCTGTTGCGCAACGTGTTTTTTGACACCTGTGTCTATCACCTGCCGGGACAGGAGCTGCTGGCGAAGGTGATCCCCGCGGAGAACATCCTGTTTGCCTCAGAAATGATCGGGGCGGTGCGCGGCATCGATCCGGAGACGGGGCACCACTACGACGACACGAAGCGCTATATCGAGCAACTCCCCTTCTCGGCGACCGATAAGTCGAAGGTGTACGAGGGGAACGCGCGGCAGGTGTACGGGCGGCTGTCGGCGCAGATCGCCAAACAGTTCGGTCGAGTGTGATGCCTGCCGGCGGGTCGCTCCGAGGTTTCAAGCGAAGAGGCAACGGCCCGCAAGCGAGGGCTTGGGCCCTGCGCGGCTTGAGATGACCAACACCGACCCAACCGCCCATGTCGTCATCGTCGGTGCCGGGCATGCCGGCGGTTCGGCTGCGGCGTTTCTGCGCCAGTTCGGCTGGAAGGGGCCGATCACGCTGGTCGGAGAAGAACCGTTTCTGCCCTATCAGCGCCCGCCGCTGTCCAAGACATGGCTGAAAGAAGAGATGGACGCTGCGCGCGTGGCGCTCCGGCCCATCGGCTTCTACCACACCAACAATATAACATTGCTGCCTGACACGACGGCGACCGCGATCGACCGGGACCGCCGCTGCGTTGCGCTCTCAACCGGCAAAAATCTGGAGTACGACGAGCTTATTCTCGCGACCGGTGCGCGCCCGCGCACCCTGCCGGTGCCGGGCCATGAACTTGGCGGCGTCCTGGTCCTGCGCGGCATCGCCGACGCCAACCGCATCAAGGAGGCGCTTGTCCCGGGCTCCCGGCTTGTCGTGATCGGCGGCGGATATATCGGCCTGGAAGTGGCTGCATCGGCGCGCGCCATCGGTGCGTCGGTCGTCGTCATCGAACGCGAGGACCGCATACTCGCGCGGGTCGCCTCGCCGATCTTGTCATCGTTTTTCCACCAGGCACACGAGGCTCGGGGTGTCCAGATATTGTGCAATGCGACCGTGGCGGCGATTGACGGCGACACTGCTCGCGCGACGTCGGTCCGCCTGGACGACGGAGCGCGACTCTCTTTTGACGCCCTACTGGTGGGCATCGGGGCTGGCCCCGATGACCGGTTGGCACGCGATTCCGGCATGGCCTGCGAGAACGGCATTGTCGTCGACCTGGCCGCGCGCACCAGCGACCCGCACATCCGTGCGATCGGCGACTGCACCTGGCGGCCGTTGCCGCTCTATAGCCGATGCGTTCGTTTGGAATCCGTGCCGAACGCGTTGGAACAGGCGAAGCAGGCCGCGGCAGATCTCTGCGGTCGGCCGCCGCCCGCACCGGAAGTTCCATGGTTTTGGTCCGACCAATACGATATCAGGCTGCAGATCGCGGGCCTGCCGTTTGATGCGACCTCTGCGATCGTGCGCGGCGATCAGGCGACTGGGCGATTCGCGGTATTTCACCTCGCCCTTGACGGAACGCTGCAGGCGGTCGAAGCGGTCAACGCGCCGATGGAGTTCATGGCCGGTAAGTCCATGATCGGCCATCGGAAGAAGGTGGTGGCGGACCGGCTCCGCGATGTGTCACTGTCCATGCAAGAGCTCGCCAGCGGACCAAGCGCCGGGTTTTGAGGAAAGTACGATGCCCAAGGTGACCTATATTGAGTACAACGGTACCGCACACACGGTTGATGTGCCGGTCGGTGTGTCCGTGATGCGCGGCGCAGTGGACAACAATGTCCCCGGCATCGATGCCGATTGTGGTGGCGAGTGTGCCTGTGCGACCTGCCATGTCTATTTGGAGCCCGAGTGGCTCGAGAAAATCGGCACTCCGGTGCCCGGATCGCAAGAAGCCAGTATGCTCAGCTTCGCTGCCGTGGCGCAGCCGGATTCGCGGCTGTCCTGCCAGATCAAGATGACAGAGGAACTCGATGGTCTGGTCGTCCGCATGCCGGAAGGCCAGCACTGAGCGGCGCGTCAACAAAAGGGGAGCAACGGCGATGAACGCACCGGTGCATGTGGATCCGACCAGTGAGGCCTGGCGGATGCCACTCGACGCGATCGATGTCAGCGACCCGCAGCTCTATCAGGACGATACCTGGTACCCTTATTTCGAACGGCTGCGGCGCGACGATCCCGTGCACTGGGTACGCGAGAGCCGTTATGGGCCGTATTGGGCGGTGTCGAAATACTCTGACATCATGCATGTGGAGGTAAACCACGGGTTTTATTCTTCTGCATCCGAGCTGGGCGGCATCCAGATTGAGGAGCAGCCGAAGGGGATGGAGCGGCCGAGCTTCATCCGGATGGACCCGCCGCGGCACGACGATCAGCGAAAGGTGGTCAGTCCGATCGTCGCTCCGGGCAACCTGGCGAACATGGAATCGCTGATCCGCGAACGCACCGTGCGTGTTCTGGAAGGACTACCACGCGGCGAAGTGTTCGACTGGGTGGATCGCGTGTCCATCGAGCTCACCACGATGATGCTCGCGACCCTGTTTGACTTCCCATTCGAGGAGCGGCGCAAGCTGACCTTCTGGTCGGACGTGGCGATCTGCAACGTCAATGCGCCCGACGCGCCGGTGCATTCGGAGCAGGAGCGCTACGACGAAATGAAGCGGATGGCGGCGACGATGGCCGCGCTGCTCGCCGAGCGCGCGAAGGCGCCGCCGAAATTCGATCTCCTGTCGATGCTGGCGCACGGTGAATCGACACGCGAACTGCCGCTGCATGAGTTCATGGGCACGCTGGCACTCCTGATCGTCGGTGGCAACGACACCACGCGCAATTCCATGAGTGGCGGGCTGATGGCGCTGACCGCCAACCCCGGCGAGTACCAGAAGTTGCGCGACGACCCCGCGCTGATCCCCGGCATGGTGTCGGAGATCATCCGCTACGTCACACCGGTGATCCACATGCGGCGCACTGCGACGGCAGACACCGAACTGGGCGGCAAGCCGATCCGCAAGGGCGACAAGGTCGTGCTATGGTACGTGTCGGGCAACCGCGATCCGGATGCGATACCCGATCCGGATCGGTTCATGATCGACCGGGCACGCCCGCGCCAGCATCTATCGTTCGGCTTCGGCATACATCGCTGCGTCGGCAACCGGCTGGCCGAGTTGCAGTTGCGGATCCTGTGGGAGGAGCTGCTGCCGCGATATCCGGTCATCGAGGCGGTCGGGCCCGCGAAGCGGGTCTATTCGAACTTCATCCACGGGATCAGGTCGCTGCCCGTCCGGATTCAATAATCCCGCGCGCGTACGGGGCGCGATCGCCGTGTGCCGATGCTGGGGGCGAGCGACAAAATGCACGGGATTTCCATGCCGCCGGCCCGGCATGGTGTACCAGCGCGCGTGCGCTCAGTCGCCGCTTGGGCAAGGTGACCAGGTGATACGGAGTACCGGACCTGTTGGGCGTCGTGACACGCCACCGATCGTGGTCAGGACGAGGACATATTAGTGGCGAGGCCGAAGAGCTACGAAGCGCGGGGGGTGCCGGAGTCTGGTGGGTTCGCGGCGCAGGCGGTATTGCGGCGCAAGTCGAGCGGCACCCGCATCCTACGCATGACGAGCGGATTTGCGACGGCAGCCGAGGCCCGTGAATGGCCATCCAGTCAGCTTGGCCAGTTCCGTGCCCGTCAGGAGGAGGCTCAGGCGAAGCAGATCGAACGCAGACGCCGCCAACGAGAACAGCAACAGGCGGGGGTGACTCTGTCTCTGCGGGAGCCGGCCGAGGCGTACCCGCACTCTTCGGCCCTGAAAGATCGGGTCGAACTGCTGTGGCAGGAGGTTGCGTTCCGCGCCTGGAAGCTCGAAGACGGCGAGAGCAGTGCTCTTGCGATTGCCAATCAATCGGTTGGCGGTCGTTGGTCCGAGCGCCTGTCCAACGCCTTGAGCGGGAAGCTCGGCGAGATCTCCGACCGGACAACGGCGCAGGCTCTGGCGAATGCGCGTCGGTTGGCAAGCGCGGCGGCGGACCGGACATGAGGCTTGCCCATGACAGTGACTAGCAGCCACGGCACGTCATATGCGTTCAAAGAGAACGCTCACCGCGCGTTGGGAAACGCCGGCCTGCAAAAGGCCCTGGCGCGCAGCGGTCCGAGCTTCGTTGCGCGCCGCACCGCGGCCGTGGCCGCGCTGCCCGAATTTGAGCAGCTCCGGGATGCTGCGCGCGACATCAAAAACCACACGCTGGCGTATATCGACTTCTACCTCGAAGAGTACGAGAAGAACGTACTGGCGACCGGCGGACAGCTGCACTGGTGCTCCACCGCCGACGAAGCGCGCGACGCGGTACTGGCGATCTGCCGCGCCGCCAATGCACGCACGGTAACCAAGGGAAAGTCGATGGTCGGCGAGGAACTCGCGATCAACGACCACCTAGAACGCAACGGCGTCATCCCGATCGAGACCGACCTCGGCGAGTACATCATTCAGCTTCGGCACGAGCCGCCGAGCCATATCATTGCGCCCGCCTTCCACCTCAACCTGGAAGACTGGGAGGAGACGTTCCGCAAGGCCCACACCGACCTACCGCACGACCGCGAGTTCCGCGAACGGCGCGATATCCTCATCGAAGCACGCGCCAAACTGCGCGAACGGTTCCTCACGGCCGATGTCGGTATTACCGGGGCAAATTTCCTCATCGCGGAAACCGGCAGCAGCGTCATCGTCACCAACGAAGGGAACGGCGATCTGACGCAGACGCTGCCGCGCATCCATATCGTACTCGCCAGCATCGAGAAGATCGTGCCGACCATCGAGGACTGCACGTCGCTCCTGCGCGTGCTCGCCCGTTCGGCAACCGGGCAGGATTTCTCGGTGTACACGACCTTTTCCACCGGCGCGCGGCGGCCCGGCGACCTGGACGGCCCCGATGAATACCACGTGGTGCTGGTCGATAACGGCCGCTCGGCAATGCTGGCCACCGAGTTCCAGGACATGCTGCGCTGCATTCGCTGTGCGGCATGCATGAACCACTGCCCGGTGTATAGCGTCGTGGGCGGACATGCCTATGGCTGGGTCTATCCTGGACCTATGGGAGCGGTGCTGACACCGTCGCTGATCGGTGTGGACCAGGCAGGACATTTGCCAAACGCTTCGACATTCTGCGGCAAGTGCGAGAGCGTGTGCCCGGTACGGATCCCACTGCCAAAATTGATGCGCCACTGGCGGGAGCGCGAATTCGAGCGGCACCTGTCGCCGCGTGCCACACGGTATGGCTTGCCGATCTGGGGATTTCTGGCACGGCGGCCATGGCTTTACCGCCTGGCAACGCGCGGCGTGGCGGTGACGTTGGGCGCATTCGGGCGCCGTCGCGGCAGCTTCCGCACGCTGCCGCTGGCGAGCGGTTGGACCGACGGCCGCGACATGCCCGCACCCGAAGGCGATACGTTCTTCGCCCGCTACGCACTGGCCCAGCGCAACGGCATGCCGCGATGAGCCGCGAGGCCATGCTGACCGCGATCCGTCGCAGCCTGCGGCGCGGTCCCCTGCCGGCGGACCAGGCAGCGATGCTGCGATCCCGGTTGGATGCCCATCCGCGGCAGCTTATTCCCGCGCGCTCGCGGCTGTCCCACCCCGAACAGGTCCAGCTGTTTGTTTCTAACGTGGAAAAAGAATTCGGCTCAGTGGCACGCGTGCCGGACGCCGAGGCGGTACCGGGCGCCGTCGCGGACTATCTTGCCACGCAGAATCTGCCAACGTCAGTCGCGATGGCGCCGCATCCAGAACTGCGCGCGATTCCGTGGTCGACGCGGCCGCTCCTGGGAATCCGCGAAGGCCGTGCCCAGGCGACGGACCTAGTCAGCCTGCAGCAGGCGTTCGCTGCCATCGCCGAAACCGGAACGCTCATGCTGCCCTCTGCTCCGGAGCGTCCCACAACACTGAACCTGCTGGCAGACACGGAAATTGTCCTTCTTCGCGCATCGCGACTGGTCGGGGCCTATGAGGAAGCCTGGGACCTCTTGCGTGCCGAACTCGATGGCATGCCACGCAATGTCATGCTGGTAACCGGCCCATCGCGGTCCGCCGACATCGAGCAGGCGCTGGAACTCGGCGCGCACGGACCGCGTCGGCTGCACGTGGTGCTGGTAGACGATGCGCCACAGGAGTAGCTTGCCTCTTCATGGCCCCTGCACTGCCGTTCTGGAAGACCAAACGCCTGGAAGAGATGACCGCCACCGAGTGGGAGTCACTTTGCGACGGCTGCGGCCGTTGCTGCCTGCACAAGTTGCGCGACGATGACACCAACGCACTCTCGTTTACGAATGTGGCGTGCCGCTTGCTGGACCTGCATACATGCCGGTGCAGCGATTACGCCAACCGCCGGCGGCGGGTGCCCGATTGCGTGCGGCTCACAGCCGAGGAAGTGCGACAGATCGACTGGCTGCCGCCATCATGCGCATATCGCCGGCTCGCCGAAGGAAAAGAACTGGCCTGGTGGCATCCACTCGTGTCGGGCGATCCTGACACCGTCCACCAGGCAGGCGTTTCTGTGCGCGGACGCGCCATCAGTGAGCGCCGCGCCGGGCCGTTTGAGGCTCACGTTGTCGACTGGCCGGGCCGTGCTCCGCGCACCCGGCGCCCCGGAAAGGAAGGTTCGCCATGATGCAGGACGCGCTGTACGGCGGCGTCAATGCGGCCGTGCTCACGCCGATGAATGCCGATCTGTCGGTCGATCTGGACCGCATGGCGGTACATTGCCGCTGGCTCTTGGCGAACGGCTGCAACGGGCTTGGTGTACTCGGCACGACGGGCGAAGCGAACAGCATCGGGATTGCTGAACGGATGGCCGTGCTCGAAGGACTGGTCTCGCGTGGCATACCGCCGACAAAGATGATGCCAGGGACGGGGACGACGTCGATCACCGACACGGTAACACTGACGAAGCAGGCTGAGCAGCTTGGCTGCCGGGGCGCTCTGCTGCTGCCGCCTTTCTACTACAAGAATCCATCGGATGACGGGCTGCTGGCCTATTTCGATGAGGTGATTCAGCGGGTCGGCGGTGCAATCAGGATCTACCTGTACAACTTTCCGCAGCAGTCGGCGATTCCATTCAGCGTCGATTTCATCGGACGGCTGCTGAAGGCCCATCCCGGCAAGGTAAAGGGGATCAAGGATTCCAGCGGCAGTTACGAGAACGGTCTGGCGTACGTGGAAAATTTCGCACGCGACGGGTTCGAGGTCTATGCGGGCGACGATACGTTGCTGGTCCCGCTGCTGAAGAAGGGCAGTGCAGGATGCATCACGGCGGCGTCTAATGTGAATTGCTCTGTCGGCGCACGTGCCTACGCGGGCTTGGATACCCCGGCCGGTGAGGCGGCGCACGAGATCCTCAGTGCCACGCGCAAGGCGGTCATATCGGTGCCACTGATCCCGGCGCTGAAGGCGCTGATCGCACGCAACAGGGCGGATGCAAGCTGGCACAACATTCGCCCGCCTCATCTGAAGCTGCACGAGACGCAACAGCGCGCTCTGTTCGCTGCATTTGATGCCTGTGGTGTCGAGCTGGCGAAAGCGGCGTAATCCGGATCATAATCTTTGGGGTTGACGAATCACTGAGACGCAGTCCTTTTGACGCCATGGCACTGCCGCCTGCGGAGATTCTGAGGCTGCCAAACGGTGAGGCGCGCGTCGAATGGCGCCGCAGCGCACGGGCGCGGCGCATCAGCCTGAGGATTGATCCACGCGTCGGGGCTGTTGTCGTGACATTGCCGCCGCGCACCGGACGCGGCGCCGGTATGGCATTGCTGATGACACATGCCGACTGGGTCAGCGATCGGCTGAAGGCTCTGCCCAGTCCAATCGCCCTGGCCGATGGCGCGTTCGTACCAATTGCCGACGTCCAGCACCGAATCCGGCATGTTCCCGGTGGTTGCGGTGGCGCCTGGCTGCATGACAGGGAGTTACACGTCTCGGGCGACGTCGACTTCCTGCGGCGTCGCGTCATCGACTTTCTTCGAGCAGAGGCGCGACGGCGGCTCTCGCTCCTGGTTTCGACCAAAACGGCAACCGCAGGCGTGCGTGCTCACCGTATTGCGGTCAAGGATACGACCAGCCGCTGGGGCAGTTGCGCACCCGACGGATCGCTTGCCTTCAGCTGGCGATTGGTAATGGCACCCGAGTTCGTCCAGGACTACGTCGCCGCGCATGAAGTCGCGCATCTGCAGCACATGGACCACGGACGGCGTTTCTGGGCACTGGTTGATCGGCTGACGCCACACGCGGAAGCGGCGATTCCGTGGTTGCGCAAGGAGGGTATGCGCTTACTGCGCATTGGCTGATGCGTGACGCAGCGCTCTGCCTCCACTACCATTGGTGCGTCTGCTCTTGGAGACGCGCATGATGGAGCCGCCAGAACATCTCAGGATGCTGATAGAGAGCGCCGCAGGCATCGCGCCGCGCACAGGCGATCTGCAGCGCATTCGGACGCTGCGTTTTACCGAGCCCGGGTTCGATCGTCAGACATGGCTCAAGATGTGCGAGATGGGCTGGCTCGGCCTCCGGGTTGCCGAGGAAGCCGGCGGCTCCGGCCTCGGAACGCGGGAGTTCTGCGCGCTGGCCGAGGAGCTCGGTGCGGCGCTGGTGCCGGAGCCGCTGATTCCGGCCGCGATGGCCGCGTGCCTGCTGCCGGCGGATCTTCTGCCGGAAGTTCTGTCGGGCGAACGCATCATAATGCCGGCGTGGCAAGAGCGAGCGGGCAGCCTTGCACTCGACGGTGAGACGACGTTGCGCGATGGCAGATTGACGGGGCGGAAGATCTTCGTGCCCATGGCAGCCGGTGCCGATGCGTTCCTGGTAACCGTACCTGGCGGGCTTGCACTGACCGAGCGCGATGCGCCGGGACTGCGCCTCGAGGTGCAACCGACTCAGGACGGCGGACACTTCGGCACGCTGACATTCGACAATGCGCCCGCCGAGGCGCTCGCAGGGGACGGAAGCGATGCACTTGAACAAACGATCCTTGCGAATGCCGCCGAGCTGCTCGGGCTGATGGACCGTGCGTTCGCCATCACGCTCGATTACCTGAAGACACGGGAGCAATTCGGACAGAAAATCGGAAGCTTCCAGGCGCTTCAGCATCGATCTGCCGACCTCTTGATCCAGTTATCGCTGACGCGGGCGGTGGTGAGATCAGCAGCCGAGACCCTGGACGAGCAGCCCTCTCGCGCGGCCTGTCAGGCTGCGGTGTCGCGTGCGAAACTGCGTGCTTCCGAAGCAGCGATGGCGGTGACGCGCACATGCATCCAATTGCACGGTGGTATCGGCTATACCGACGCGGCAGACATCGGGTTGTTTCTGCGCAAGGCGATGGTTCTGGCGCCACTTTACGGGTCGCCGGCGGTACACCGTGCCAGGTTTCGCACCACTGCCCCGGAGGTCGGTGACGAATGATCACCAGGTGAGTGTGGGTACACCATTCGCGCATCGCGCGAAGCCACGATTGCGATGGCCGCAATGGATCAACGCCGACGAGCGCCTTCGGCGTCAATGGTGAGTCGGCAATGCGATGGCAGACGCGCTCGCCAAACGAATCCACCCTGACTCTGCCTGAAGCGCCCGTGCCGCTTCGCGTTCCACGCGGCATTGACCGGCCGTTCATCCTGCGCGGCAATCGGGAAATCGCCCCGGACTTCGCGCGTCGCGCCAGACTGCCCGGGTGACTTCGCATGGCATGCCGAGCCGTCAACCAGGTGCGATTTGTCCTACTGCCGGCCCTCGCCAATCGGCGGCACGTCGCTTGTCATGCCCGCAAGCAGTTCCGCCACGTGACGGACATGCATGGGATGGCCTTCGCGCTTGAGGCGGCCGGCCATGTTCAGCAGGCATCCAAGATCGCCGGCCACCAGAGTGTCAGCTCCCGTCGCAACGGCGTCCTTCACCTTGTCGGTGGCCATGCGCACGGAAATCTCGGGATACTTGACGCAGAACGTGCCGCCGAACCCGCAGCAGATCTCCGGCTCTTTCATCTCCACCAACGCGACACCAAGGTTCTGCAGAAGACGGCGTGGCTGCTCTTTGATGCCCAGTTCACGAAGCCCCGAGCA
>JASHQG010000280.1 GCA_030037665.1 Acetobacteraceae bacterium | reverse complement strand
GCGATGGACGCGCCATCGGAATGGCCGACCAGCACCGCGTCGCGGATGTCGGCTTCATCCAGCACGCGCGGCAGGATATCCCGCGCCTCGTCCTCCATGTAGGTCAGCTTCCAGGGCAGTGCCTTCGGATCGGACCGGCCATAGCCGAATCGCGAATACGCGAAGACACCGCAGCCGGTCGCCTCGGCCAGCCGCTCCGGCACGTCCCGCCACAGTGCGACGCAGCCGAGTCCTTCGTGCAACAGCACGAGCGTCGCCGCTTCGGTCGGGGAGGGGCCCCACCACTTAGCTTCCAGATAACTGGAGGCGATCTGCACGCAATTACCTGCCCAATGTCATGCGGGGCATTCTGGCGGAGAACACCACCCGAGTCATGGCTGCCGTGAATTGCCGCTTACGTCCGGGGCAGCGGACGCCATTCGTTGTGATCGCGCTGCAACAGTGCGTCGGCGGCTTGCGGGCCATCCGTTCCGGCGAAATAGTTCGGAAAATGCCCCGCCGGCTCCTTGGCCCATGCGTCCAGTATTGGCTGTACCGCGCGCCAGGTCTCTTCGATCTGGTCGGCACGATTGAACAGGGTCTGATCGCCAATCATGACATCGTAGATGAGGGTTTCGTAGCCGACGTTCGGTTCTGCGGGGAACCAGTCACGATAGCGGAATGCCATCTGCACCGCGGCGAGATCCACCACCGGACCAGGCTGCTTCACTTCGAATTGCAGCGAGATGCCCTCGTCCGGCTGGATCTGCAGCACGAGCCAGTTCGGTGGCAGCCGCTCGACGTCCGTGTCCTCGAACGGCGCGAATGGCACCCGCTTAAAACGGATGGCGATTTCGGTCAGCCGAACGGTCATGCGTTTGCCGGTGCGCAGGTAGATCGGAACGCCGGCCCAGCGCCAGTTGTCTACGGAAAGTCGCATGGCAACGTACGTCTCGGTGCTTGAATCAGGTGCGACGCCTGGTTCCTCGTGATAGCCGCTCAGCGTCTCCCCATGGACCGCGCCCGGGCCATATTGCCCGCGTACTGCGTCTTCGGGCTTTACCGAGCGTAGCGCCGCGAACACGTCCGCCTTGCGGTTGCGCACCGAGTGGGCGTCGAATCCCGACGGTGGCTCCATCGCGACCATGGCGAGCAATTGGAAGACGTGATTCGGTACCATGTCGCGCAACGCGCCGGTGATTTCGTAGAACTTTGCACGATGTTCGACCCCGACGGTTTCTGCGACGGTGATCTGCACATGGTCGATGTGGTCACGGTTCCACAGTGGCTCGAACAAACCGTTAGCGAAACGAAAAGCCATGATATTCTGGACCGTCTCCTTTCCCAGGAAATGGTCAATCCGGTAAATCTGCTCCTCGCGCATGATGCGCAGCAGGCGGGCGTTCAGTGCCTTCGCCGACTCCAGGTCGTGGCCGAAAGGCTTCTCGATCACCACGCGGCGCCAGCGCTGTGGCTGGCCATCATGCAGCTGCTCGTCCAGGAGTCCGGCATGTCCCAGCTGTTCCGCGAGAGGGCCGAAGAACCGGTCCGCCACGGCGAAATAGAACAGCACATTGCCGCCGGTCTGGTGTTGCTTGTCCAACTCTTCCAGATGCTGCCGCAGCAATTCGAACAGGCCGTGATCGCTGAAATCCCCCTGTACGTAAGACATCCTTGCGGTGAACTTCGCCCAGACGCTCTCGTCGATCCTGTCGATCCGCGATTCGCTCTGCGGATCTCCGAGGAAGCTCTGCAGCATGCCGTGCAGGGAGGTTTGCCAGGCGGCTGCGTCCTGCTGCACTACATCAACGCCGACGATGGCAATGTTATCCGGCAACAGCCCGGTGTGCGCGAGGTTGTAGAGCGCCGGCACCAGTAATCGTTTTGTCAAATCTCCGCCGGCTCCGAAGATGACCATGATTGACGGCCCCGCCGGCTTGGCCTCGCGCCGCGGTCCGGCAGCGACGACTCGTGCGATTTTCAGATCTGGTGCGCTTGTCATGGCACCTAGCTTATGCGCTGCGGCATCACAGCGAAGCCGCCACACGGATAATTGAGGTCTTCATGCGGGATCGCGCAGCCGGAACCGCTGGATCTTCCCCGTGGCAGTCTTCGGCAAGCCGTCCACGAACTCCACCCAGCGAGGATATTTCCACACGCCGATCCGTTCCTTGACGTGCGTCTTTAGCAAATCCTTCACCGTCTCGGAATCTTGCTTCCTGGCTGCCTCCTGTAACACGACGAACGCCTTTGGCTTGATCAGGCCATCGCGGTCCTGTGCGCCAACAACCGCCGCTTCCAGCACCGCGGGGTGCGAGATCAAGGCATCTTCCACCTCGAACGGCGATACCCACACGCCGCTGACTTTCAGCATCTCATCGCTGCGGCCGCAGTAGCGGAAATAACCCTCGGCATCACGGGTATAAGTGTCGCCGGTGTGCGTCCATTCGCCGCGGAACGTACGGCGCGTTTTTTCGCGCTGGTTCCAGTAGCCTTCCGCCGCAGAGGGGCCGCGGACCACCAGTTCGCCGAGCTCGCCATCCTCTGCCGGACGGCCATCTTCGTTCAGAATGTGCGCCTCGTAGCCCGGGACCGGTTTGCCCGACGTGCCGTAGCGCACATCGTCGCCGCGGTTGGAAATGAAGATGTGCAGCATCTCCGTTGACCCGATGCCGTCGAGGATTTGCACACCCACTATCTGGTGCCAGCGCTGGCCGACCGCTTCGGGCAAAGCCTCGCCGGCCGAGATGCAGCGGCGCAGCCGCTCTGATCCAGCTTTTCGCCCGATGCGAGGATGCGCCAGCAGCGAGGCGTAGAGCGTGGGAATGCCGCCGAACATGCTCGGCTGGAAGCGCTGCATGATGGCCAACACTGCATCGGGCGTGGGTCTGTCCGGCAGAAAGACCGCTGCGGCACCGACTGACATGGGAAAGGTCATGGCGTTGCCAAGGCCGTACGCATGGAACGCTTTGGCTGCGGAAAACATCAGGTCGTCGCTGCGAATCTCCAGTACCTGCCCGCCATAGGTGTCGGCGGTGTGACGCAGACTGGCGTGCACGTGTCGCACACCCTTGGGCGCTCCCGTCGAGCCAGAGGAATAGAGCCAAAACGCCACTTCGTCGGGCGACGTGACCGCAGCCGGTGCATCAGCGACGCCGGTCGCGAGCCATTCGTCGAATGCGACACTGCGCGGATCGTCAATCGGCACCGGTTCGGTACCGTCAGGCTGAGACACGATGATGCGCCGCAGCTCGGGCAGGCTGCGCAGCACGGGCAATAGTTGCGGTACGAGCGGCGCGGAAATCACCAGCGCCTCGGCGCGGCTGTCTGCTAGGATGTAGCCGACCATCTCATGGGTCAGGAGCGTGTTCGTGGGCACCGGCACGACGCCGGTGCGCAGAGCGCCCCAGAAGGCGATCGGGAAATCGATTGTATCGAGCAGCAGCATCGCCATGCGGCGCTCGCGGCCGATGCCGGCCGCGCGCAGCGCGCTGGCAAAGCGATGCGTGTCGGCCGCGAGCCTTGCGTAGGTCAGCGAGCGCCAGGGATCGAAGAACGCCGGCGCATCGCCATGGCCTTCATCGATGTGGCGATCGATGAACCAGTGAACCGCGTTGCCATCCGCTACGGTGTCGGCAGCCATGGTTTCCTCGCCGGGCGATCGCTTCTCTTTGCTCGTCATGGCCGGACCCGGGCCGGCCACCTGCGTTTCGTCAGCGGTACGGCACGATGCTGACGGCTTTGTCGTTGGCTGGATGCCTAAGTCAAGCCCGGCAATGACGAGGAGTCGCGGGTCCTCGTCGCGGCCCTCGCAACTATGCCGCCAGCTTCTCTGCGATATCCGCGAGCTTCGGCACCTGCCGCGCCGGTCCCAGCGCCGCCAGCGTCGGCACCGCGCGGAAATGCCGCGCAGCCGCGCGCTGCACGTCTTCCGTGGTCACCGCGTTCAGCTTCGCCACGGTCTCCTCGGTCGGCACGACCCGTCCGAACACCTGCAATTGGCGCGCGAGTTGCTCCGTACGGCTGCCGGTGCTTTCCAGCGACATCAGCAGGCTGGCCTTCACCTGCGCCCGCGCCCGCGACAGCTCGGCCACCGTCACTTCCGACTGCACTTTCCTCAGTTCTTCCAGTGTGATCGGCATCAGCTCCTCGGCCTCGCTCTCGCCGGTGCCTGCATAGATGCCGAACACGCCGCCATCGACGTAGGGCGCGCTGAACGAATAGATCGAGTAGACCAGCCCGCGCTTTTCGCGCACCTCCTGGAACAGGCGCGATGACATGCCGCCGCCGAGCAGCGTGGAGAGGAGCAGGGTCGGATAATAGTCGGGATCGGCGAAGCCGACCGAGGGGAAGCCCAGTACAATATGCACCTGGTCGAGGTCGCGGTCCTCACGGAACTCGCCGCCGCGGTAACGGCCGGCATCCATCACCGGCGGCGGTTCGGCCGGCAGGTCGGCGAAATGTCGGCGCGCCAGGGTCAGCATCTGCTCATGCTGCAGATTGCCGGCAGCCGACACCACCATGTTCGACGCGGTATAGTGCCGCTTCATGTAACCGGTCAGCGCGGTCCGGGGCATCGACTGGATGCCTTTATCAGTTCCGAGCACGGAACGGCCGAGCGGTTGTCCGGGATAGGCCGCCTCCTGGAAATGATCGAAGATGATATCGTCCGGCGTGTCGTTGGCCTGGCCGATCTCCTGCAAAATCACGCCGCGCTCGCGTTCGAATTCGTCCGGCTCGAATGTCGAGTGCGTCAGGATGTCGCCGATGATGTCGGCGCCCAGTCCGGCGTCCTCCTTCAAAACCTTCACATAATAGGCGGTCTGCTCCCGCGCGGTGTAAGCATTGATGTGGCCGCCGACGGCTTCGATTTCCTCGGCAATCTGCGCCGCGGTGCGACGTTTTGTGCCCTTGAACGCCATGTGCTCGAGGAAATGCGAAACGCCGTTTTCCTCCGCCGTCTCGTTGCGCGAGCCGATGGCCACATAGGCGCCGAAGGAGACCGTCTCCACCCGGTCCATGCGCTCGGTGACGACCGTGAGGCCGGATGGCAGTTTGGTAACCTGGATGGCTTCCGACACGGGGGTGGGATTCCTTTCCAACGTGAGAATGCGAATATGGGCGATCCGGCGCGCCAGGGAAGCCCGGCGCCTCCCGCACAGAACAGGAACATGAGGCAGAGCATGGCCAATCTTCCGCTCACGCTGACCTGCGCGGACTATGCATGGGTCATGCCCCTGGCCGCCGGCGCCGTCCAGCCCGATGGAATCGACCTGACGCTTTTGCTCAGCCGCGAGGGGTCCTGGCCCGGACGGGCCGAGATGCTGCGCCGCGCTGCCGCCGATACGGCGGTCCACGGCGGCGAGTCGTCGATGGCTGGGCATTTGCGGCGGGTTGACAAGGGCGACCGCAGCCTGGTCGCGCTGCCCGTGTTCCCGCTGCGAAATTTCACCGCCCGGGACCTCTACGTTCGCAAGGACGGACCTGTGAAGACCGCAGCCGATCTGGTTGGCCGACGCCTTGGCATGTACGACTGGGTGGCCAGCGGTGCGATCTGGTACCGCCATTTCCTCAGCTTCGTTGGCGTGCCGCCGGATCAGGTGCAATGGTGGATCGGTCCGGTCGATGAGCCGGGTATCACCAATCACATTTATCACCTTCCACCCGACGTGCAGGCGGCACCGGCGGGCCGCGCGCTTTCGGAGATGCTGATCTCTGGCGAGATCGACGCGCTCTACAGCCCACCCCGGCCGCATCGCTATCATCCTGTGAACGGGCCGATCGTGCGGCTGTATCCGGAATTCCGCTGGGTCGAGGGGACGTATTTCCACCAGACGCGCATCTTCCCGCCACAGCATCTGATCGTGCTGCGCCGGGCGGTGTGGGAGGCGGATCGCTGGATCGCGCACAGCCTCACCGATGCATTCATCCGCTGCAACGAGGTGTTTCATAAGGCGCAGCGGTCGTTCCCCTATTCTTCGCCGTGGGAGGTGGCCGCGCTCGAGGAAATGGACGCGACGATAGGTGCCGACCCTTATGCTTACGGGTTCCATGCGAACCGTGAGGCGATCGAGGTATTCTGTGAGCAGGCGCGGGCGCTCGGGATCGTCGAACGGCGGGTTACGGCGGAGGAGTATTTCGCGGAGTACCTGGAGTCGTAGATGGGGCTTGCATGCCGATTGGGTTTGGTGAGCTTGGCGACCAATGTCAGCCGCCATGTACGATGACCGCTCTCGACCCAAGTCGGGCGCAGCGAAACGCTTGGGTGATCACAGAAGCAGCCGTGGGAGAATCCTGCGTCGTTAAGGTCCTTCGCAGGTTCGGGCGGCTGCTCGAGGTTCACTATCCATCGACAGATATCGATTTCCGGCAATCACGACGCTCACGAAATCCATCACGGCGCGCACCGCTGGAGTTTTCCGCAAGTCACGGTGAACGACGAGCCAGATGTCGCGCTCGAACTCGGGAACGCCATCATAAATCCGGACGAGGTCCGGGTCCCGGTCCGCAAGAAAGCAGGGCAAGCCGGCCACGCCCACCTTGGCCCGCACCGCGATGAGGTGCTCGCTGATATGGTTCAATTCGCACGCGACAGGACGGTCGCCCGCAATACCGATCAGCCACGACTGTTGTGGCATGTCGGCGAAGCTCTGATCGAAGGCAATGAACTGCCACCGTTCGGGCGAGGCCAACTGGGCATAGGACCGATGCGCGTAGAGACCGAAAGTCAATCTGCCGACTTTCCGTGTCACGCTGCGGGCTTCATTCGGCCGCACGAGCCGTACGGCAACATCGGCTTCCCGGCGGCTCAGCGAAATCTGCTGTCCTTGGGCAGAGAGCGACAGCCGGATATCCGGATACTCGTCACGGAAGCGTGCCAGTTGCTCGGTGAAGAGATGCGTGACCAGAACTGGCGGCGCGCTCAGCGTGACCCGGCCGACGAGCGGCGCGTGGGCGGCCTTCGCCAGCCGGTCGATGCCATAGGCTCCGGACTCCATTTCCACGGCCCGCTCGAACACTTGCCGACCGATCGTGGTGAGGCGGCACGACCGGGGCAAGCGATCGACAAGACGAACGTCAAGCGCTGACTCGAGCGCGGCGAGCCGGCGGCTGACCGTGGCATGGTTTACCTTCAGTCTGCGGGCAGCGCCCGACAGACTACCGATCCGCGCCACAGCTAGAAAATGTCGGATGTCTTCCCAGTCCACCATCTGTGCGAATTCTCACGGATTGTTCGCGTATATACGGAATTTTCGCATACGGCGCACGGACCTACTTCCGCAGCAACGATGGCCGCTCTGGTGCCCTTGCATCGTGAGCGGCAGCGCCGGCCCGGTGAAGGAGAACGGCAATCATGACGAAACGACGCTTCAAGGTCGGGATTGTCGGCCTGCAGCCGGGAAGAAGCTGGGCTGCCCGGGCCCATATCCCTGCGTTGCGTGCGCTCTCCGACACCTTCGAGATCGTCGGTGTTGCCAACACGAGCAGGGCCAGCGCCGAGGCGGCTGCTGTCGCGACAGGGCTACCGCGAGCTTTCGGCAACGTCGCTGAGCTGGTTGCGACCCCAGAGGTCGATATCGTGACAGTTGCCGTGAAGGTGCCGCCTCACTTGGAGATCGTGAAAGCGGCGATCGGCGCGGGCAAGCACGTTTATTGCGAGTGGCCACTCGGTAACGGCTTGGCCGAAGCCGAAGAAATGACCGCGCTCGCGCAGGCGAAAGGCGTACTGGGCGTGGTTGGAACCCAGGCGCGTGCCGCTCCGGAGATCCAATATTTGAAGCACCTGATCGACGATGGTTTCGTCGGCGATGTGCTGTCGACGACGCTGATTGCACGGGGCGGCGCTTTGCAGGGGGGTGCCGCTATCCCAAACAAAAAAACCTGGGCCTATTTGCTGGATCGTTCCAATGGCGCCACCTTGCTAACGATCCCTCTGGGCCACACGTTGGCGGCGGTTCGGGATGTGTTGGGTGACATGGCCGAGGTCTCTTCGGTGTTGGCCGTCCGCCGACCTACGGCGCTTGCGGTCGATACGGGGGAAACGCTGCCGGTTACGGCCCCAGACCAAGTTTTGGTCAGCGGCGTGTTCGCCTCCGGCGTGCCAATCGCCATCCATTATCGCGGCGGCGCGGCGCGCGACGGCGACGGTCTGTTCTGGGAAATTCACGGCACGGACGGCGATATCCGGGTGTCGGGTCCGTCCGGCCACACTCAGATGGTTCAACTCTCCCTCAAAGGCGCGCGGGGCGGGGAGAAATTGTTCCGGTCGCTCGAAGTCCCCGGCGCCTACCGCGTTGGCTGGCCGGCGGATGTGGAACCCGGGAACGTCGCCCGGCTCTACGCCGCGATGGCCCAAGACTTGCGCGAGGGCACCCGCACTGCGCCGAGCTTCGAAGATGCGGTCGCGGTGCATCGCATTATCTCGGCGATCGAGACGGCAGCCCAAAATGGTTGCCGCACCGCGCTTGCATGATCCAATTTGGTCTTCGCGGCTATGCGACTTGGTGCACCGGCTGGGCGTCGCATGAAACCGAATGCCGACTCCGACCCATTGCGGCCATCCGCCGGCCTTGGCAACATCCTGTTGCACTGGTCCGATTCGAGCTCCCATCGGCCTCGGCCCATATCAGGATTGGGGTCCGCCCGTCAGCGAAAACTGCTCAGTATGCCCATCGCTCGTCTAGCCCGTCCTTCGGACCTAGCATCTCTCCTCGCGCTCTTCGAGGTGTCGGAAGTAAGTGCAGTCGCGCACCCGCGAGAACGCGCCGAGAGCATCTGGCAGGAAACGCTAGCGCATCCGGGCGCTCACGTATTTGTATCCGACGATCGCGATCGGATCGCCGCAACCTGCATGCTCATCTTCGCACCGAACCTGCTGCGCAGCGGAAGGCGCCACGGATTCTTGGAGAACGTTGTAACTCACCCCGAGCTACGAGGCCGAGGTCATGGCGCGGCTGTGGTGCGGGCAGCGCTGGGACACGCATGGGAGACCGACTGCCACCACGTTCTGATGCAGAGCGGTCGAGCGGATCCCCGCGTCCATGCCTTCTACGAGGGGCAGGGTTTCAGGCCCGGGCTTCGTGTCGCTTACGTCGCAACGCGACCGACACCGACCAGGGAATGACTGCATCCGAGCCATGACTGCCCGGCCGGTCCCGACCCATCGCGGACCAGCCGCGTCCGCGCTGTTCGTCGGTCAGGTTGCGTGATTAGGCAGGAACGTATGTCAATCTAATCGCGTCGCCGCCGATTAAATCGCTGGCCACAACGCGGAGCGGCGGCCGGGGACCGGCGAAGAATGGCTTGCCGCGACCAAGTACGACCGGGCGGAAGTAGAGCCGATACTCATCAATAAGACCAAGGTCGGTTAAGCTTCGCGCCAGATCTGGTCCGCCGACTTCAATCTCGCCTGTGAGTTCATCCCTCAGCCCGCGTATCACCGCCTCGATGTCATCCTCAACAAGTGTGGCGTTCGGGCCGACTGACTTTAACGTGCGCGACACAACCCACTTCGGTTGGCTGCGCCAAGCCACCGCGAAACTGCGTTCGTCTGTGTCCCACTCAGGACGGTCTTCATCCCAATACCGCATGACCTCGTACATGCGGCGCCCGTACACACTGCCGGTGAGGACGCGCACTTGCTCGATGAAGTGACGAAAGAGAGCGGGACCAGGCGCAAATTCCTGATGATCGACGTAGCCGTCCAATGACTGGTTCAACCCGAAGACCAGCTTCGCCATACTGCAAATCTCCATCCGCGGTTCTTCGGAATACCTTGAGCCGCCGTTTACGTGCAAGGGAGGTTGGGCACAAACTATGGACCGCTTCGTGATCGGCGTGACGAATAGCCGGAGATCCGCGACGCAACCGCATGGCCCGGCGGTTCCTACGCCAAAGCGGTCATCAGTCCCGGCCGGTATGGAGCCCGATGGGTAAAAACCTCCCCCCTTGGAATCAGTGGTTTATGATATGTGCGGCAAATAGGGTTCAATTGAGACAACGAGGGAAGACGAAAACCACCGGTCAATCTTAAGGCATCAGGGTTCCATGCAAGATCTTTCTGGCAAGACGGCATTCGTTACTGGCGGGGCGAGCGGCATAGGGTTCGCGCTGAGCCGGGCATTCGGGGCGGCGGGAATGAAAGTGATGCTCGCCGATGTCGAGACGGACGC
>JASHQG010000279.1 GCA_030037665.1 Acetobacteraceae bacterium | reverse complement strand
TTCCGCGTCGTAGCCGGCATCGCGCACCGCCTCGATCAGCAGGGAGGGCCGCAAGAGACCGCCGATCGCCTCGACCGTCGCACGCTCCGTGGCAAGGTTGACCTCAGCGCGGCGTACCCCGGGGACGCCGCTCAAGGCCTCCTCGACGCGGTTGACGCAGCTGGCGCAGGTCATGCCGTGGATCGCCAGGTCCCGTTGCTCAGTCCCGACTTCATAGCCGGCGTCAGTCACCGCCTCTGCCAGTTGTTGTGGCGTGACCCGCCGCGGATTGAACCAGATATCTGCCTGCTCCCGCGCGAGGTTCACCGTGGCAGTGACGTCGGGAAGGCGGTTTAGTGCGGTTTCCACGCGGCTGACGCAGCTGGCGCACGTCATGCCCGCGACGGGCAGGCGGACATGCTCCTCGGCCGTGTTGAGCACTGCGTCCATGGCGTCGCTAGGCCGCAAACGGCTCTGCCTCGTAGCCGGCCTTGCGAACCGCAGCGACGAGATCGTCAGGAGCGGCGCTGCCGTCGACGTCGGCGCGACCGGCGTCGAGGTCCACGTGGACATTGGCCGCGCCGGCGACACGTGACAGTACGCGCGTGACCGCATGGACGCAGCCCGTGCAGGTCATCCCCCGGACCGCGAGGTGCGTGGTTGCGGCATTGGCTGACATGGCGGCACGTCCTCGGGTGATCACGCGCACGAGATGAGGATTACCAGCGCTGGAAGGTCAAGGGCCGATGGCGCTGCCTCCGCGGATGGTCAAAACTGCGTCCAGCACATGGGGGAGAGGCGCATGAACATCGACTTCACCGGCAAGCGCGCCGTGATTTGCGGTGGGAGCCGCGGGATCGGGCGGGCTATCGCGTTGGCCTTCGCAGAAAACGGCGGCAGCGTGTCGATTTGCGCACGCGGGGCCGAGACGTTGGAGCAGGCCAGAAGGGAGATCGCGGCGTTTGGACACACGACGCATGCGTCATCGATCGACGTCGCCGATGCCGACGCAATCCGGCGCTATATCTCCGACGCGGCGACGGCGCTGGGCGGGATCGATCTCCTGGTCAACAACGCCTCTGCGTTCGGGTCCAGCGACGACGAGAAAGGCTGGGTCAGCAGTCTGCAGATCGACTTGCTGCCGATCGTGCACGCAACGCAGGCCGCGTTGCCGTTCCTGAAGGAGAGCAAAGGCAGCGTGGTCAACACGTCATCGATCGCCGCGATGCACACGGCGGCGCGGCAGCCGCCCTATGGTGCGATCAAGGCGGCGTGCATCCATTACACCGGTACGCAGGCGGCGATGTATGCGAAGGACGGTGTGCGCGTGAACTGCATCGCTCCGGGCTCGATTGAGTTTCCCGGCGGCGTGTGGGACCGGCGCAAAACCGACAATCCCCGGCTTTACAACGCCGTGCTGAACTCGATTCCCTTCGGACGGTTGGGGCATCCCGAGGAAGTGGCGAACGTCGTTTTGTTCCTCGCCTCGCCCTACGCCGGATGGGTGACCGGCCAGACAATCGCGGTCGACGGCGGCCAGCTGCTGTAAGCGCGCCCCGCCCCTCGCGTCTTGCGAGGGGCGGCGGGAACGATTTCGTCGCGCACGGGCCAACTGACCTCCGCACCGCTGCCGCAACTCTGGTCGGTTGAACGCGACAGGCAATCAACCGCGCTGGTTTATTTCGACGCCGCCATTTTGCGGATTTCGGCCTCCAGCACGTCCGGCTCCAGCCGTGGTATCCACTGCGCCGGCAATTCCAGCGCCGCCGCCAACCGCGCGCGATATGTCTGGCGGGGAATCTCCTCCGCACCGAACTGCGCCAGGTGCGCCGTGACGAACTGTGTATCGAGGAGCATGAACCCGCCCAGCCGCAGCCGGGCAACGAGATGCACCAGCGCGACCTTTGACGCGTCGCGCACGAACGAGAACATGCTCTCGCCGAAGAACACGCCGCCCATTGCCACGCCGTAGAGCCCGCCCACCAACACGCCGTCCAGCCGGCATTCGACCGAGTGCGCGTGACCGAGCCGGAACAATTGGCCGAACAGGCGCTCGATCTGCGCGTTGATCCAGGTGTCGTCACGGCCTGGCCCGACGGTGGCACAGCCGGCGATGGTCGCGTGGAAATCGTGGTCCACGTCGACCTGGAACGAGCCCGTGTGCACCGTCCGTGCCAAACGTCGCGGCAGGTGGAATCGGTCGAGCGGCAAAACGCCGCGCCGCTCGGGATCGAGCCAGAACAAGCGATCACCGTGCCGCGTCTCTGCCATGGGGAACAGTCCCTGGCGATAGGCCCGCAGCACGAGGTCCGGGGTGATCTCCAGGACGCGTCGCGACATGGCCCTATGTTGCCGCGACCGGGTCCGGAAAGGGAAGCGGGAACAGTCAAAACCGCGGCGTCGTGCTGGCTCCCATAGGGCGGCGATGCGATTGCAATGCTGCTCGGCGGTCAGGGCCCGCATCAGCAAACTGCCGATCGGTTCCCGAGATTTCGAAGCAGGCGCATGTCATCGCCGCGACGTCACCGCGTGGCGTTGGGTGACGGAAACCCGCTTGCCTCGCCACCAAACAGAATGCGGAAGAGACGAGCGCCGTCTTGCTCCGCCAGGCTCGAACCATGATTCGCACCGCGACACGGGTGCGCCGGGAGACTGCCTCCAATGTGAAGCCCGCGATCGCGGCCCGTTCCTGCTCGAGCGGGACGGCGCTCAGGCGGATACGGGGGTCGCATCGCCGCGGTTTTGCCGCCCGCGCCAGCATCACGTCGCGTCGCTGCGTCCTTGCCACAACCTTCGGTGTGGACGCGAGAAACCGGTTCACGTCACCGGCCCGGGGCCAAATTTTCGCCATGTTTGACCCCCCCTCTGTTGCTGGGCTGACCCGTGGCTATAATGGTTGACGTGGAACGCGCGGGGACGCAGAAGCCTCCGCCGTCGCCCAGGGCCACCGGCTGCCGCGCCGCGCCCGCGGACCGGAGGAAAGGAAGCCCAGTTTGCAACCCACCGACATTCGGGATCCCGAGTATTTCCACAAGGTGGTCGACTGTCAGTGGGCGTGCCCGGCCCACACACCCGTGCCCGAATACATCCGGTTGATCGCCGCCGGCCGTTACGCCGACGCGTTCATGATCAACTGGCATTCCAATGTCTTCCCCGGCATCCTCGGCCGTACCTGCGACCGGCCCTGCGAACCGGCGTGCCGGCGGGTGCGGGTGGAGCATGAGCCGGTGGCGATCTGCCGGTTGAAGCGAGTCGCCGCCGATTTCAAGGGCGATATCCGCGACCAACTGCCGAAACCGGCCGCGCAGAAGAACGGGCGAAAGATCGCGCTGGTTGGGGCCGGCCCCGCCTCGCTCACCGTTGCGCGCGATCTCGCGCCGCTCGGCTATCACTGCGTGTTGTTTGACATCGATCCACGCGCTGGCGGCATGATCCGCTCGCAGATTCCGAAGTTCCGCCTGCCGGATGACGTGATCGACGAAGAGATCGCCTACATCACCGACCTCGGTATGGAGATGCGACTCGGCCAGGGAGTGAACAGCCTGAAGGCGCTCCTGGCGGAGGATTATGACGCCGTTTTCGTGGGCTGTGGCGCGCCGCGTGGGCGTGACCTGCCGATTCCGGGGCGACAGGAAGCTGCCGCCAACATCCATATCGGCATCGACTGGCTCAGCTCAATCTCGTTCGGTCACGTCGACAGCATCGGCAAGCGCGTGATCGTCTTGGGTGGCGGCAATACCGCGATGGATTGCTGCCGGTCAGCCCGCCGCCTCGGTGGCGAAGATGTGAAGGTCATCGTCCGCTCCGGGTTCGAGGAAATGAAGGCCTCCCCCTGGGAGAAGGACGACGCGATGCATGAGGACATTCCCATCCTCAACATGCTGGTGCCAAAGAATTTTGTGCATGAAAACGGCACGCTGAAGGGGATGGTGTTCGAGACGGTGAAAGCTGAGTACGATGAACGGAGGCGACGCCGGCTGGTGCCGACCGGCGAGCCGGACAAGTTCTTCGAATGCGACGACGTGCTGGTCGCTGTCGGCCAGGAGAACTCCTTTCCCTGGATCGAGCGCGACATTGGTCTCGAGTTCGACAAATGGGACATGCCCGTGGTCGATGAGGTCACCATGCAGTCGAGCGTGCCGAAGGTGTTCTTTGGCGGCGACGCGGCGTTCGGCCCAAAGAACATCATCTGGGCGGTGGCGCACGGGCACCAGGCGGCGATCTCCATCCACCAGCTTTGCAACGGCGAGGACGTCAAGAACCGCCCGCCGCCGCTGGTGAATTTGATGTCGCAGAAGATGGGCATTCACGAGTGGTCGTACGACAACGCGCCCTCGCTGGACCTGCGCTTCAAGGTGCCGCACCGCGAGAAGAGCCTGGCGCTGCAGAACATCAAGGCGGAGGTCGAGCTCGGCTTCGATGAGAGACTTGCGTACGACGAAGCGCAGCGCTGCCTCAATTGCGATGTGCAGACGGTGTTCACCGACAATCTGTGCATCGAATGCGACGCCTGCGTGGACATCTGCCCTGTTGACTGCATTACCTTCACACCAAATGCGGAAGAGTCGGCCCTGCGCAATCATCTGAACGCGCCGGCCCATAACATGACGCAGGCGCTCTATGTGTCGGGCGACCTGAAGACCGGACGTGTAATGGTGAAGGACGAAGACGTGTGCTTGCATTGCGGTCTGTGCGCGGAACGGTGCCCAACCGGCGCATGGGACATGCAGCGCTTCCTGATCGACGTGGCACAGGCGGAGAACGCATGCTGCAAACACTAGACCGCGTGGAAGCTCTCCAGCGGGTTAATGACTTCGTCGTCAAATTTGCCAACGTCAACGGATCAGGATCGGCCAGTGCCAACACACTGTTTGCCAAATCGATCCTGCGCATGGGCATTCCGGTTACGCCGCGCAACATCTTCCCGTCCAACATCCAGGGTCTGCCGACCTGGTACGAGGTGAGGATTTCCGAAGCCGGCCACCTTGGCGCGCGTGGCGGCGGCGT
>JASHQG010000278.1 GCA_030037665.1 Acetobacteraceae bacterium | reverse complement strand
AATTTCCTGGCGGTGCGGGTCGGGGCACTGCGCGTGCGCGCATGCGACGGCAGACCCGGTGGATGGGTAGGTGACGACCTCGCCGTCGACGGCGATGCCAACGGCCTGACCGGGTGTCGGGACCGCCTGTCCCAACACCCTCACGCGGATCGCGGTGGTGGTCACATGCGGCAACGTCAGCTCGATGACGGCATCGTGGCCGTAGAAGGTCACGCCGCTCACCTGACCGCATACGCTACCGGGAGTGCCCTGCTCTGGCAGGCGGATCTGCTCCGGGCGAATGAGCACCTCAACCGGCCCGTCCATGCGATCCCGCGTTGTCGCGAGGGTGCCGAGCGCGCAGGAAACAACGCCGTTCCGGACAACGCCCGCAACCAGCACCGCCTCTCCCACAAACCGTGCGACGTCCGGGTCCACGGGATGGCGGTAGAGCGAAACGGGATCGGCAACCTGAGCAATTCGGCCATCACGCAGCACCGCCACGCGATCGCCCATCGACAGGGCCTCCGCCTGATCATGCGTCACAAGCAGCGCGGTCGTTCCCGCGCGCTTCAACGCCGTCGCGACAACATCGCGAACATCGCGCCGCAACGTTGCGTCCAGCGCCGAGAATGGTTCGTCGAGCAACATGATGCGCGGCATCGGAGCGAGAGCGCGGGCGAGCGCCACGCGCTGCTGTTCGCCGCCGGAAAGCTGATGCGGGAACCGCTTCGCGTAGCTTGCTGCCAGCCCCACCATGTCGAGCAGATCCGCCACGCGGTTTCGCCGATCCGGCGTGCGCCTGATCCCGAATGCGACATTCGCCTCGACAGTCAGGTGGGGGAACAGTGCACCTTCTTGGGCCAGATAGCCGATCCGCCGACGTTCCGGTGGCTCGTGCCGGCCGAGTGCGGCGACTGGCTCCGCGTCGATGCGGATCGTTCCTGCGTCCGCTCGCTCGAAGCCGACGATCAGACGGAGCAGTGTCGTCTTGCCGCAACCCGAGGCGCCGAGCACGGCGAGCAGTTCTCCCGAGGACACGCAGAGATCGAGCCCCACGAGCACCTCTCGATCGGCGAATCGCTTGGCAAGTCCATCGATCGTCAGCGAGGCCATTGTCAGCTTCCGGCCTGGTAGAGCCCGGTGGCGACGTTGAACCGTCTCGCAAGGAACAGGCTGGCCGCCAACGAAATCAGGAGAAGGATGGCCGCGTAGGGCGCTGCCGCTGCAAAGGCGAGCGTGCTCGTGTCTCCCCAGATGCGGATCGCCAGCGTCTCCGTGCCGATCGGGGCGAGCAAGAGCGTGGCCGTCAGTTCCGTGGTGACGGCGACGAAGACCAGAGCCGCCGCTGCGCCAAGGCCCGGTGCCGCGAGCGGGAGCGTGATCCGGACAAGCACGCCGAACCAGTTGAGGCCGAGCGACCGGCCTGCCTCCTCCAGCCGCCGCTCGGCCTGCACGAGAGCGGCCCGCACGCCAACCAGTGCGAAGGGCATGAACAGAACGGCGTAGGCGATCAGCAACAGTCCGACGCTCTGATACAGCAGAGGCACATAACGGACAGTCGCCGAGATCAGCGCGAGCGCAATAACAATCCCCGGCAAGCCTTGCGCAAGCCAGGCACTTCGTTCGACGCCGCTGGTGAACAGGCTGCGCTCGAAGCGGCTTGACAGGATGCCCAGCGGCAGCGCGAGTGCAATCGTGAACAGGGCGGCGGCGGCGCCAAGTCCGACCGTCGTTACCGTGGCGTCGAGCACCGCGGGCAGCGACACCTCGTCGGGCGTGATCGCAGCGCTGCCGTGCTGGGTCAGCCAAAACAGGATCATGCCTACCGGCACGCCGACCGCCAAACCGTAGAGCACGGACATGCCCACGAATGCAGGCAGGCGCCAGACACCAAGCCGGTAGATGGCTGGCGGGCGGCGCACGCCGCGGCCAACGCGGACATAGGGGCGGCGCCGCCGAAGGACGGCTTCCGCGGCAAGACACAAAAGGCAGAGGCAGAGCAGGACCAATGCCAGCGCGGCTACGTCGACGTCGCTCAAGCCGGCCTGATAGGCGGCATAGATTTCGGTCGTGAAAGTACGGAACCGCATGAGTGCGAAGGCGCCGAATTCGACCAGAGCGTTGAGCGCGATCAGCAAAGCGCCCCCCAGCATGGCCGGCCGCAGTTGCGGCAGGACGACACGCCAAAAGCAGCCACGCGGGGTTTCACCCAGCGAGCGCGCGCTGTCCTCGAGCGACGCATCGAGGCCGCGTAACGCTGCGGCAACCGGCAGAAAGGCCAGCGGGAAATAGGCGAAGACCGTCACCAGCAATCCGCCGCCGAATCCCTCGAAATCGGGGTCCAGGGAAACCCAGGCATAACTTGCGATGAAGGCGGGCACCGCGAACGGCGCAGCGGCAAGCACGGAAAAGACCCGCCGGCACGGCAGATCGGTGCGCTCGACAAGCACCGCCGCGGCGGTTCCGACCACCATCGCGATAAGCGCCGCGGAAACCGTCAGCAGTGTCGTGTTGGCAAGGAGGTCGCCAACCAGCGGGCGGTCCAGCGCCGCGATCGCCCGTGCGAGGCCAGGGCGCAGTGCATCCGAGAAGGTCACGCCAACGGGCAAAAGTACGAGCACCGCAGGAATGGTTGCGGCCGCCGCCAACGCGAGCGGGGGGCTGCCTCCCATCCGTGCTGAGGCTGCTGCCTGGCTCATCGCGTCAGAGCAGGCCGGCCTGTTGCAGCAACGCGGCCGCCTCCTGGTCGTCTCCCAGCGCGCTGGGCGCGACTGGGGGCGCATGCAGATCGTTCACCGGTGTCAGCAGCGGGTTCGGAGCAACGCCGGAAGCCAGCGGATATTCGTAATCAACGGTGCTCCGGGCCAGCATCTGCTGCGCCTTTTGGCTGACCAAAAAGGCGAGAAACCGCTCTGCTTCCGCCTGGTGCTTGGAGGATGCCAGCACGGCCGCGCCGGAGATATTGATCAGATTGCCAAGGTCGCCGGGTGCGAAATGCGCGATCTGGCTGTGCATGCCGGCCTCACCCAGCTCGGTCCGCAAGCGCGCCCAGTAGTAGTTGTTGATGATGCCCGTAGCGACGCTGCCGCGGTTGACCGCCGCCACCACAGATTCGTCATCCTGGTAGATTTTGGCGTTGCGCTTCAGTCCCTCGAGCCAGGCCAGCGCTTTGTGCTTGCCCTCGGCACGAATCACCGCCCCAACCAGTGGCAGGAAATCGGCATCACTCGGAGCGATCGCGACCTTGCCTTTCCATTGCGGCTCGGCGAGGTCCAGCAGCGACCGCGGCAGGTCCTGCTGTTTGATCAGCGAAGGGTTCCAGGCAAGCACGTTCTGGCGCGCGAGCACCCCGAGCCAC
>JASHQG010000277.1 GCA_030037665.1 Acetobacteraceae bacterium | reverse complement strand
ACCGAACCATACAGCTCGCGGACCGAGTCATAGCTCCAAGCTGTCTCTTCGGCCGCGGCAGCGAAATAATCCCAGTCAGCCTTGTGCCCCCGGGACCAGGTCGAGACATTGATGCTCGACCCGCCCCCGAGGACCTTTCCCATGCTGTACGGAATCGCGCGGCCCTCGAGATGGGCGCTCGGTTCGGCGACGAATTGCCAGTCGAGTTCAGTTCCGAGGGTCATGGGCCATCGATCTGGATCACCGATGAGGTCGGACCCATCATCACCGCCCGCCTCGAGAACTAAAATCCTGGCATTGCCGCGTTCCGAAAGCCTGGCAGCGAGAGCAGATCCGGAAGACCCCGTACCGCACACGATGTAGTCAAACGAATTCGCGGCACCCGTCCGGTCCGAGAAGAATTCGCTGCTTGATTTGATCATGATGAGTCACCTTTCGTCGGAGCTGAACTTTTCCATCGGGCTGTCTTTCGACGAAATCGTTCAGCCAGAGAAGCCGATGCCCCAATCTGGTCGGTGCGCCGCTATCCGACTTGGATGTGATTGCGAAAAATGCCTGCGAGGAGGAGTGAGTTGGCCGAGCAAGCTGCCAGCCGCAACAGAGAAGCTATCGCCGAGCGCGGAACGGCATGGTCCCAACATCGTGACAAGGGGTACCGGCCTTCACCCTCTTCGCCGGGGCTTAACTGAAATCGCCTCTGCGCTCGCCCTCACGCGCGGGCCGCCCGGAAAGAGCGCCGCGGCGGGCTGCCGGCGGCGCCGCACTCTCTCCGTCCCTCAACGGAATGACCCTTGGGCTTACACCGTCCGGGCCAGGTGCGCGCGATCGATCTTGCCAAGGCCGTTGCGCGGGATCGACGCGACCGCCAACAGCCGCTCCGGCAGCTTGTAGTCCGCGAGCCGCACGGACGCGGCGTGCAGAATCTCTTCCAGCCGCTCCGCCCCGACACCCTCCGCGAGGTGGACAAAGCCCACGATCTTCTGGCCGAGCAAGGGGTCGGGCACGCCCACCACCGCTGCGTCGCGGACGCCCGGGTGGCTGGCCAGGACCCGCTCCACTTCGACCGGAGAGATGTTCGAGCCGCCGCGCACGATCAGGTCTTTCGCCCGCGAGAGGAACCAGAAATTTCCCTCGTTGTCCTCGCGCATGATGTCGCCGGTGCGGTACCAGCCGTCCGTGAAGCCGCCCCATTCGCCGGGGCCGGTCCAGTAGCCGAGCGCGATGTGCGGGCCGCGGAGCAGCATCTCCCCGGGCGCGCCGCGCGCGACGGGATGGTCGTCGGCGTCCACCAGCCGGATCTCGACGCCGGGGATCGGGCGGCTCACCGCACCTGGGCGCAACCCGTAGGTGAACGACCCGGCCCCCTCCGTCGATGCCCAGAAATTGCGGAGCGGCACGCCGAACAGGGAGGGAAATTCCTCCTGCTGGCCTGGCAGAGGGACATCGCCGCCCGAGCGGCAGACACGAAGGGAGCTCACGTTCCGCGGACGCTGCCGCTGGCAACTCATGAGATGCGCGAGCATTGTCGGCAGACCCGCGAGATAGGTGCAGGAATGCGCCTCGATGGCGTCGAGGATCCCGTCCGGATCATTCGCATCGAGCATGACGAGCGAGGCACCCGCCAGCAGGCTCGTGAGGAACGTGCACAGGCCCGAGGCATGCACCATCGGCATGAAGAAGGCGACAACGTCGCCTGCCTGAACGTTAAGGCTCATCAGACGCGTTGCGATGCTGGCGAGTGTTGACTGACTGTGCGCCACGAGCTTCGGCTGCCCTGTGCTGCCGGAGGTCGAGAGAAGCAGTGCAGGCTTGTCCGGATCAGTGTTGGCGAGGACGCTCATCGTCTGATGCCGGTGCAGCAGCGTCCACCGCCGGGCCAGCCCGTCTTCGGGTTCGCCCACGACGTAGCGCACCGCCGCGCCGAGGATTTCGGTCCCGATCGGTGAAACCAGCCGGTAAAGATCGGCATGCCCGATATAGGCCGCGGGCCGCAGCCGTCGCAGCATGTCCTCGAGCTCGGCGGTCTTGAAGCGCAGGTTCAGCGGCGCGGCGATCGCGCCGAGCCGGAAGCAGGCGAGATATGCGAGCGCAATCTCCGGGCCGTTCCGAAGATGCAGCGCGATCCTGTCGCCGGCCTGCACGCCGATCCGCGTGAGGCCCGTCGCGAGCCGTGCCGCCTCCGCCGTCAGGCGTGCGTGCGTCCATCGGTCGCCGTCCCTGACGAAGGCCAGCCGCTCCGAAGGCATGATGAGATCGTTGAGCAGGCGCCGCGTATCGCGCTGCGCTGCTGCTGCATAGTCAAACGAATTCGCGGGACCCGTCCGGTCCGAGACGAATTCGCTGCTCGATTTGATCATGATGACTTATCACCTGTTCAAACTTGAGGTTTGCATCGGACTGTCTTGGGACGAAACCGTTCAGCCAGAGAAGCCGATGCCCCCAATCTGATCGGTGCGCCGCGGTCCAACTTGGACGTGATTGCGAAAACTGCCTGCGAGGAGGAATGAGCGGGGCGAGCAAGCTGCCAGCCGCAACCAGAGAAGCTATCGCCGAGCGTGCGACGGCCAGCGGCCAGCGCTCGCTTGTCCCGCCGGCAAGTGGGGCAGGGCGCCCATATGGCGGCGTGCTCCGCGCATACACGCCTGAGTTCAATACGACGGGATCGGCACGCTCATGCTGCATAGATTTGGGCGGGGCGCCGGATTCCCCAGGCAGCCGGCCCCGGGGCGATCGAAATTCCGATCGCAACATCAGGGCTTCGAGCCCGGACGGAGGCGGGGTCCCACTGCGGCGCCGATGCACAACGTGATGGTGTTTACCAAGGGCGA
>JASHQG010000276.1 GCA_030037665.1 Acetobacteraceae bacterium | reverse complement strand
TCGCTCCTCAGACTAAGGAGGCCGGGTTTCGCACGTAGTTTTCCTTGATCGCATCGGCCGCCCAACAGGCCAGCATGCCGATCGTCTCGGTGGGGCCGTTTGCGGGGTTCTGCGGGAACGCGCTCCCGCCCACCACAAACAGATTCGAAACGTCCCAGGACTGCAAGTATTTATTGACAACGCTGATCGAGGGATCGCTGCCCATCACGGCGCCCCCGACGTTGTGCGTGCTTTGGTATCCGGTGATGCCGAAGTGCACGCCCTTATTTTTGCCGCCCATACGCGAACCGTTGAGCGCCCGGCCGATCTCGGTGCAGCGCTCGTTCAGGTACTTCATCATACGTAGCTCGTTGTCGTTCCAGTCGAACGTCATGCGCAGCAGGGGCAGGCCGTAAGCGTCTTTGTAGGTCGGGTCCAGGTCGAGGTAGTTGTGCTGATAGCTCAGACAGGATGCGTGAATGTGGATCGACATGGTTCGGCGGTAGTGATGGGCTACGGCTTTCTTCCATTCGCGCCCCCAACGCGGCGTGCCGGGCGGCACCATCTTGCCTTTGATCGGCGTCGCGCCGCTCGTCGAGGTGTTGACATAGGCACCCCCGATGAAGCCGAGCGGGCCGCGGTCGATCACGTCACCGTTGAATTCGTCGATCGACGTGTTGACCTGGCCGCCGCCGATGAAAGGATTGAACTCGCGATCGTCGAAGAACACCTGCACTGAGCCGCCTTGCTGGTAAGAGTAGCTGCGGCCGACCACCCCTTTGCCGGTGAGCGGATCGTAGGGCGTGCCAATGCCCGACAGCAGCAGCAGCCGGACGTTGCTGAAGCAATAGGCGCCCAGAACCACGATACTGGCCGGCTGCTCGACTTCGTTGCCGCGCGCGTCAATGTAGGTCACGCCGGTGGCCTTCTTGCCGGTGGAATCGACGTTGACGCGCAGCACGTTGCACAACGGCCGCATCTCGAAGTTAGGCTGCCGGGCGAGCGCGGGTAGCACCGCGGTGAGGGGATTGGCCTTGGCGCCTTGGGCGCAGACGTGGCTCGAGCAAAAGCCGCCGCGCGCGCATTCCAGCATCTGTACGCGGTACAGGTTACGGTAGTCCTGGGTCATCGCCGCGGTCGGGCCCTGGAACGGCACGTAACCCAGCGAGCTCACCGCGTCGGCGAACAGGGCGCCCTCATACGTGCGCAGCGTCGGCGGGTTTGGATACTCGCGCGAGCGTGGCCCTTCGTGAGGATTGCCGCCCGCCTGGATCTCGCCATTCAGGTTGCCCGCTTTGCCACCAACGCCGAAGATTTCCTCAAACTGATCATAGTAGGGTTCGATCTCGTCCCAGGTGACGCCCCAGTCCTGCAGATTGCAGTATTCAGGAATGAGCGATCGTCCGTAGCGTTCCTGTATGCGCGAGCGCATTTCGAAATCGTGCGGTAAAAAGCGCCGCGCATTGCCGCCCCAGTGTGCTGCCGTGCCGCCTACCATCTCGCCTGGCTTGAACGCCCCCATCTCGCGCATCGGCAGCGCCGTCTGCGCGTCGTTGTTGCGAAATGTGATAGTGTCGCGCGCCAGGTTCTGGAATATGTCGCTGTGCCGATCGAACTTCAGTTCGTCGTACACGTTGGGTTTCTGAAAGTCAGTGTCGATATCGAACTGCTTGCCGCGCTCCAGGCACACGACACTCAACCCGGCGCTGGCCAGTTCCATGGACATGATCGAGCCAACCACGCCGCTGCCCACGACGACGACATCGACAGATTTCGGTTTCGTATTCGACATCTTAGCCTTCCCCAGTGCCGCTGCGCTGGATGATGACGTGCTTAGGAAAGCCTTCCGCATCGACCGGCACGTTGCCGGTCTGGACGTCGAGCACGCTGACGGGTTCGGCGTGGTAAGGCTCACTGCTGGCGAGCAGTTGGCGGTATTGGCCGCTGGGCAGACCGGGGAATCCGAGCAGCTTCCAACCCACTTTGTCGCGATTGCCGCCGTACAACGGATCGGCGAAATACCCCTCTTCGGTGTTGCGCCACAGCAGATCGAAGAAGAATTTCGATGACAGAGAAGGCAGCACGATCTCGTCGTTCTCTAACTGCTCAAGAACGCGCAATTGGCGATCATTCGTAAGCTGCGTGAAAGGCTGGTCGAACGCGGCTCTGCAGTGCCGGTTGATCTCGCGAATCGCGATGCGATAAACCTCTTGCGGCGTGAAGCGCGATTGGTACCCCTGCTGCGGCGTGCCCTCGATCCATGGGCCGCCGCGATATTGACGGCCGTGCACCCCCCAGGTGCCGGCCAATTGGCGGTCGATATAAACCACAACACCAGCATCGCGAGCCCCAGGGCCCAGCTCATCGGTGGGAATAAGATGCTCGACAGCGGCCTCCAGAAAGCGAACCTCGGGCTCCAGCAAATAGAGATAGGAAGCCCGGATTGGGTCGTCACTCAAGGTCCTCTCCTCTGTTGCCTACTTGGAGGTGTATAACGTGATTGGGCATTGTCAAGTTAGCCGGAAACGGAACGGACCCAGACTTTGAACCGGGTGATCCTGAACGTTCATGCTGCCTCATGAACGCAGGCCTCGTGTTGCCAGATAGGGAACGCATCGGCCCGTGCCCGTCAGCCGAGGTCGATCGTCGTCAAGCATCAATTCACTCGACCTCATCGAGCGTGATCTCAATGCCAGTTCGATCGTAGAGCCTTGTCGTGTGCTGACTTTCAGGCGCCGCCATGGCCTGAGCAGTCTCTAACGCGGCTGCAGGTTCAAGATTGGCGGTGATCCTGGCTGCCCGGGACGCATGAGAACCAATCGGGAATTCTATGTCATGCCCCGCCGCGCGGCGTTGGATCATTCGACAGCAAGAACGCGACGTTCAACGGCCAGCCGATCTGCCTCTACCACAGCGTCAGCACCATGAAGCCTGCCGACGGACCGCCGGCTGCCGTCTTGTGGTCCGGACATGATGAACAGGCTGGGAAATCCGTGGCTGTGCAGCCCGAGGAAGGTCCTGACGCCTTCTGACTGCGATTGATCTCCGAGGCTCTGTCCGCCGCGACCGGTGATCATGCCGAACGTCGACGGTGCCATTCGTATTAGCGATTCTAATGATCCGACCTGCCATGCAATGTCCCAATGTGCCTACAGACCCTCTGGCACGATGATTCCGTTGGATCAAATATTATGGGCCGTCGATCCATACCTCACCGCATTCATATGATCGTCAAAATCCTTTTCATTTCGGCGCGATATGATGGCCTAGCGCATTGATGTACAGCCGGTTCCGCGGCGAGCTGGCACGACGATGCGGCTACGGCTCGTGCTGGAAAAACACCTGCCCTGTCGTGAAAGAAATCCAGACACGTCGTTGCGCCAGCAGCCAATCGGCACCCAGCAGCGCGTCGACGATTGGCACGACACGTTGACGGGCAACCCAGATCGTCGGATTGCGTTCCAATCCAGGCCCGACCTGCAAACTGCTGAACATGTGCCTGTGCATCTCTGGCGCGTGCGGACCGAGACCGTGCGCCGCCCCGCCCGGATCGTGCTCGATCATCTCCTGCGTCAGTCCAAGACGGAACATGCCAGGCGCCAAAATCACTGATGACGTGGCGCCGGTGTCGAGCAAGGCCCGCAGCCTCTGTCCATCAACCATGATGGGAACGATCATCGCCTTCGTCATCGGGGTCTCGGCCGGCAAGGCTGCATAACTGCCCGTCCACGGCACGAAGTGCCCGCTGCACTCACGCACGTCATAGAGCGTCAGGTGGTGGGTGGGCATGTCGAACTGCAGATCGAACTGCGACAGGAGGTCGCGGCCCAGCAGCCCGCCCACGACGAGGCCGGGTGGCGCATACCCCGGCATCTCGCCGACCATCAGGCTGGTATCATGCGTCACCGTGTGCCGGTGCAACGGAACGTCGCCAAGCGCGAGGGAACGCGGATCGGCGTCCGAATGTTCCACGATGCCGCCGACGCCGCGCATGGTGGTGGCGATCCATTCGTCGCTCGCCAGGCCAAGGCGGCGCACCGCCTCCGGCGTAACCAGCGAGCGTGCAGCGCCGGTGTCGAGGACGACGTTTGTGTTGGTTCCGTTGATGGTCAGCGGCACCAGAATACGATTGACCGCCGGGGCAAACAACACAGCCCCTCGTTCCTGTACTGTGCAAGCAGCATGCGCGCGAGCGGCGAACGACATCAGCACCAGCAGCAGCAGCAACAACAACAAGATGTGGCCGATTACGGTCAGGCGGCGGTTCACGACCAAAGTCGTTTGCTCGCGATCGCGGCACCTTCTGATAATGTTCGCAGCTTGGCCCAGGCGATCTCCGGATGCACGCGTCCGCCCAGGCCGCAATCGGTGGCGGCAATCACGTTCTCCCGCCCGACGAGCTCTGCGAAGCGTACGATGCGATCGGCGACCAGTTCCGGGTGTTCCACCACATTCGTGGCGTGGCTGACCACGCCGGGGATCAGGATCTTGCCTTCCCCGGGCTTCACCGACTGCCAGACGCGCCATTCATGCTCGTGGCGCACATTGCCCGCTTCGAACGAATAGCCCTGCGCGTTCACTGCCAGCATCACGTCGACGATATCGCGCATCGCGATGTCCGTCACATGCGGGCCATGCCAGCTTCCCCAGCAGAGATGGAAGCGGATGCGGTCCTGCGGCAGGCCGCGAATCGCATGATTCAGCGCTTCGACGCGAATCATGGAAAACTTGCGGTAGGCTTCCACCGTCGGCGCAGGATTAACCATGTCCCAGTTCTCGGCAATCGAGGGATCATCAAGCTGCAGGATCAGGCCAGCGTCGATAATCGCTTTGTACTCCTCGCGCATGGCGTCGGCGCACGCATAGATGAATTCTTCTTCAGTCTTGTAGTATTCGTTGCCGATCCGTGAGCAACTGCCGGGGGCGATCGAGGTCATGAAGCCTTCCTCGGATCCGGCTTTGGCCAGTGCGGACTTGAAATGCGCGATATCGGCGGCGATGGCATCGCGGCCGGTATAGGTCAGCTTGTCGACACAGACCGGCAGCCGCATGCCGGGGCCGCCGCGATTCGATGACACGCCGGATTCGGGGTCGGCGTAGGCAGCAGGAAACAGGCTTCGGTCGCGACGATCGGGAAAGCTGGTCAGCACGACCTCATTGCCTCTCCGCCGATGCGGCGGCATGCGGTACATGAAATCGCCGAGCTTCAATCCACCGAGGCGCTGAAACGAATAGCTCCACCACGCGCCGTAGTTGATCTTCTGACCCATGCCTTTGCCGTATTCGCCGTCACCAGCGATGTCGACGCCGCAATCACGCTGCCGCGTCACCACATCAACGACCGCGGCAGCCAGCCGCGCCTGGTAGTCGGCTTCGTCAGCGGTTTCGCCGTCCTGGCGGGCGCGGGTCAGCTCGATGAAGTCGTCCGGCCGCGGCAGGCTGCCGGCGTGGCTGGTGATGATGCGGTCACTGCTTCTGCGCATGGCGTTTCTCCCATTCGGCCCCGGCCATCTTCCATACGGCCCTGTTACAGAATACGCTATTATGGCCAGCCTGCCCACATGAAGTGCGAGCGGGTGCCCGACGCAACATGACACGCGCCAGCTGCCAGAACGTCCCGCAATCGAGCCACCATCGCTTTGTCTCGACAAGCCAATTTCTACGGCTAAGATCGCGGCGACAAAACCGACGGAGAACGGGAATGTCCGATCTGCAGACGCCAGCTTACGCGCGAAACATGCGCATTATCAGTCACACCGATCAGGGCGGCGGGCGCGCCGACGGCGTGCAGATCATGATCCATAGAGGTCATGCCTATGTTGGGCACGTCTTCTCCAGGGGATTCTCGGTCATCGACGTGCGCGATCCGACCAAGCCGCGGCCCGTGGCCTACGTCCCTTCGCCGCCAAACACCTGGTCAATCCACCTGCAGCAACAGGACGACCTGCTGCTAGTGATTCATGCAAAGGACATGTTCGCACAGCCTGAGCTGGCCGATGAAAAGAACTACTACAAGGGCAAGATCGATTCGCATGGCAACGCACCGGGCGAACGGGACTGGTCGGCGGGAATGGCCGTCTACGACGTGAGTAAGCCGGAGACGCCAAGGCAGATCGGCTTCATGCCGGTTCAGGGCGGCGGACTGCATCGCCTCTGGTACGTCGGTGGCCGATGGGCCTATGCGTCGGCTCTGCTCGATGGGTTCTCCGACTACATCCTGATCACCATCGACATGGCGGACCCAACGAAGCCCCTCCTCACGGGCCGGTTCTGGTTACCCGGCATGCATGTGGCGGCGGGTGAGGTCGCACATTGGCCAACCGACGTCGGTCGTTTTGGCCTTCATCACGCAATTGTGCACGGCGACATCGCCTATTGCAGTTGGCGCGATGCGTGCCTTGCGGTGGTGGACGTGAGCGACCGATCCGCCCCAAAGCTGATCACCCACAAGATCTGGGCGCCACCGTTCGGCGGTGGCACGCACAATGCGCTGCCCTTACCGAATCGAGAATTGCTCATCGTTGTCGACGAAACCGTGCTTGACAATCGCGAGGATGGCGAAAAGCCGATCTGGGTGTTCGACAACCGGGTGAAGTCGAATCCGATCAGCATCGCCACCTTCCCCGAGCCGAGCGATACCGACTATCTGAAAGTCGGCGGGCACTTTGGCCCGCACAACATCTATGAAAACCGACCCGACCAGTTTGTCAGCGAAGAGCTTATCTTCGCGACATACCAAAATGCCGGCGTCCGGGTTTACGACATCCGCGACAAGTTTCGTCCGGTGGAAGTGGGCGCGTGCGTGCCGCCGCCGCCCGCGAAACTGGTCGACCCGCGGCCGAACCGCCCGAAGGTATTGCATTCGGCCGATGTGTCGGTCGATAGGAACGGCATCGTCTATTGTACAGATTTTTCCGCTGGGCTTTTCATCATGGAGTACCTCGGCTGAGGAACACCCGTCGCGTAGCGCGCGACGAAGCGAGGTGACGATGACCCGCAACGGCGAAGCTCGCGCGGTGTCTTGCTCCCTTCCGGCAATCGGTGGCCTTATACACGTGCGGAACCAAGAGCCGGCCAAGGGAGACGTTGGTGTGACCCGAGATGGTGAAGCAGGCGGCATCGACGCCTCGCCGCTCCTGGAGATCATCGGCGCCTCGAAGCAATTCGGTGCCACGCGTGCATTGGACAACGTTTCCCTGCGCGTCGGCCGTGGCGAAATCGTCGCGTTACTCGGCGAGAATGGCGCGGGTAAATCGACATTGATCAAGGCTCTGGCCGGTGTGCATACGCTCGACGCCGGCAACGTCCGTTTTGATCGCCGGCAAAGGCCCGATAGCCGCGAACATCTGCCGGTCGCTTTCATCCATCAGGATCTCGGACTGATCGAGTGGATGACGGTGGCAGAGAACATCTGTCTCGCCCTTGGCTATCCACGCCGTTGGGGCTTGGTGGACTGGCAAACAGCACGCCAGCGCGCGGCGCAAGCACTATCCGTGGTGGGGTCGGACATCGATCCGGATGCGCGTGTTAACTCGCTTTCGCGCACAGAGAAATCGCTGGTCGCGATCAGCCGTGCGCTTGCGGCGCACGTGGAACTCCTGGTCCTCGACGAACCGACCGCCAGCCTGCCCGCCGACGAGGTCGCACGGCTGTTCTCCAGCCTCCGCCGCCAGCGAGAGCGTGGTGTCGGCATGATCTACGTCTCGCATCGTCTCGATGAGGTATTTGAGATCGCCGATCGTATCGTGGTGCTGCGCGATGGCCGCGTCGTCGGCACACGTGCAACGGCCGCGACGAACCCCGAGGAAGTCATCCGCTTGATCGTTGGCCGCGAACCGTCACAGGTGTTTCATGTTCCGGCGCGGCGCGCGGATGCGGCGCGGCTTGAAATGCGCGATTTCGTGCTCGACGGTGTCGGACCGGTCGATTGTCGATTGCGTGCCGGCGAGATTGTCGGCCTGATCGGGCTGCGCGGCGCAGGGCAGGAAAGCGTCGGTCGCGCCTTGTTCGGGCTGGCTCGCCCGACACGTGGCCGTATTCTGCTGGATGGCCGGCCGATCGCGCCCGCCTCACCGCGCCAGGCGATGCGGGCAGGCATCAACCTCGTCTGTGCCGACCGGATAGCGGACTCAATGGCGCCGACTCTCAGCGTGCGCGAGAACCTGTTTCTCAATCCTCAGGCCGCCACCTCCAGCAGCTCCCGTGTCCTTTGGCCGCGGCGCGAGCATGCCGCGGCATTTAGCCTGGGCCAGCAGATCGGGCTGCGTCCCAATGATCCGGCGTTGCCAATCGAATGGCTCTCGGGCGGCAACCAGCAGAAGGTCGTGCTGGGTCGCTGGTTACATTTGAACGGCAAAGTCTACATTCTTGAAGATCCCACGGCCGGTGTGGACGTTGGGGCCAAGGCTGATATCTACGGCCTCTTCGATGTGGCGTTGAAGCGCGGCGCCGTGATCCTGCTGGTCTCCACCGACTTCGAGGAAGTGGCCAAAATTTGCCACCGCGCGCTCGTATTCGACCGCGGTCGCGTTGCTGCGGAACTGGCCGGCAGCAATCTTTCGATTGAGAACCTGCTCGCCGCCGCTTCAGCCAGCATCGGCCAGGTGGAGGAGGCATTGACAAGGATCGAACCCAATCGGATCAGCGATGCAATCGATTAAATCTGCAGCACTCGAACCGACCCGTGCCGAATTGGCCGGTTTGTCCGGTTGGCGCGCGGCCGTGCGTATCCTGCCGGCTTACGGCCTGCCGATCCTGGCGGTCCTGCTCGCGATTTTCTTCTCGTTGCTGCTGCCCGACTCGTTTCCGACTGCACTGAATGTCCGTTCAATTCTCAGCGACAAGGGCATCATCGCACTGCTCTCGCTCGGCGCGATGTTGCCAATGATGGCCGGACGCATCGACCTGACGATCGGCTTTGGCATCGTCATGTGGCACATTCTGGCGATCACCCTGCAGGTCTGGTACCACGTCCCGTGGCCGCTGGCATGCGGGGTCGTATTGCTGTGCAGCGCGTCCGCCGGGCTGGTCAACGGCCTGCTCGTTGAAATTGCCCAGATCGACAGCTTCATTGCCACGCTCGGCACCGGCACAATCCTCTACGCGCTTGCACTGTGGCTCACTGGCGGACGGCAGGTGACGGGGGACCTCGCTCAAGGTTTCATCAACGTCAATGCCCTTTCACCGTTCAGCATTCCGATGCCGGCCATCTACGTTATCGTGCTGGGTGTCGTGCTGTGGATCGTCACTGAGCGGCTTCCCCTCGGGCGGCGAATCTATGCGATCGGTGCGAATGAAAGAGCCGCCGCGCTCAACGGCATCTCGGTTCGAGCCAACGTAATCGGTGTCTTCATTGGGTCCGGGCTGATCGCCGGGTTCACCGGCTGCGTGCTCGCCTCCAAGCTTCAGATCGGCCAGGCCAACGTGGGGTTGGATTATCTGTTGCCGGCGCTCGTCGGCACGTTCCTCGGCACGACCACTATCAGGCCGGGACGGGTGAACGTCCTCGGCACGATCGTCGGCGTGCTGATACTCGCCATCGGCATCTCCGGCATTCAGCAGCTTGGTGGCGCATTCTTCGTTGAGCCCTTGTTCAACGGCACCACCCTGGTCGTCGCCATTGCGCTCGCAGGCGTTGCGCAGCGTCGGCGCTCGGCCGCGGTTTCGGAGCCGACCAAACCCGTTCCCACCTCAGAGTAGTTCTTCGGCGATGCGCAAGGCAGCTGCATGCTCACAGAAGCTGCCAAACAGGGGAGAGGAGAATCGCAGGATGTCAGGAATTCGCATGGTACGCCGGAACTTTCTGGCCTCGCTTGCCGCGCTGATTGGCGGCGTCAGCAAAAGCCAGGCGCAGAACGACTATCTGGCGCAGGCCCGGGCCTATATCGCCAAGGCGACCCAACCCGGCGCGCCATGGACCGGCCCGCGAACCGGGCCGAAGGCGCAGCCCGGCAAGCTGGTGATCTACGTCTCACAGGACCAGCGCAACGGTGGCGCCCAGGGCGTGGGAGACGGCGCGCAGCAGGCGGCCAAGGCGATAGGCTGGGACTATCGCATTCTCGATGGTCAGAGTTCCGTCGCGCTAGCCACCTCGGCACTGAACGAGGCGATTGCGCTGAAGCCACAAGGCATCATCCTCGGCACGATTGACGCCAAGGAACAAGCGCCCGTGGTGGAAAAGGCGGACAAGCTCGGGATCAAGGTGGTGGGATGGCATGCTGCGGGCGCACCTGGGCCAGTGAAGGATCCGCCGGTGTTCACCAACATCACCACCGAGCCAAAGGAAGTGGGCAGGCTGGCCGCGTTATACGCCGTCGTGGATTCGAATGGCACCGCCAACGCTGTGGTGATCGGCGACAATCTCTATGCGATCAGCTCGGTGAAGACTGACGAGGCGATCGCAGCGATTAAGGCCTGTCCCGGGTGCAGCGTTCTGGCGTTCGAGGATACGCCCATCGCCGATGCGGCTAACCGCACGCCGCAGCTTACCACCACCCTGCTCGCCCGGTATGGCAAGAAATGGAACTACTCAATCGCCGTGAACGACCTGTGGTTCGATTTCATGGCGCCGTCGCTGCAGGCGGCGGGCGTCGATCCGGCAACGGGCTATCCGCGCCAGATTTCAGCGGGCGACGGCTCGGTGCCGGCGTTCGAGCGGATCCGTAATCGTCATTTTCAGATTGCCACGGTTGCCGAACCGCTGCACCTGCACGGCTGGATGTGCATCGACGAATTGAACCGCGCTTTCGCGGGTACCGGCCCCAGCCTCTTCGTTCCGCCGCCTCATTTGTTCGTACGCGAGAACATCGACCGCGACGGCGGCGCGCAGAACATTTACGACCCGGAGAATGGCTACAGAGACATCTACAAAAAGATTTGGGGCGTCTGAGAAGGAGGAACGGCCTGACAGCTCGCGCCCGGCTGCGGGCTGTCTGCGCCGGTTTCATGTGGCTCGGGCATTTCCGATCACGTCGGAATATGTCACTATCATCGAATGATCGATCCCGTGACCGTCGCGGTCCTGCAGAACCGCCTGAACGCCATCGCCGAGGAGATGGGCGAGGCGATGCTCCGCACCGCGTACTCGCAAATTCTCAACTCCTCGCGCGACTTTTCTATCGCTCTGATCGATCCGCGATGCCGTCTGGTCGCGCAGGCGGATCATATTCCCGTACATGTCGGTGCAATGCCGTGGGCGGCGCGCGCGCTGGCGGAACGCTTCCCGAACCCGTCGCTTAACGACGTCTACCTGCTGAACGATCCGTACCGCGGTGGCAGCCATCTGCCCGACCTAACGGTGTTTGTTCCGGTCTTCGCCGACAGGACGCTGATGTTCTGGTCCGTCGTGCGTGCCCATCACTCCGACGTCGGCGGGGCGACGCACGGCGCCTACAATCCCGCCGCGACAGAGATCTACCATGAAGGCCTTCGCATCCCGCCGATGCGCCTGACCGAGGACGGCGTCATCCGCGAGGACCTGCTGGAGATGCTGGCCTTGAACGTACGTCATCCGCGCGATTTTCGCGGTGACCTTGCGGCACAGATCGGCGCGGCGAAACTGGGAGAGCAGCGGCTGAATGCGGTCATCGCCGAATTTGGCGCGGTAACGGTGGGCGCCGCGATTGAAGCAATGCTCGACGCCGCCGAACGCCACGCCCGCGCCATCATCGCAGCCTGGCAGGATGGCACTTATGACGGTGAGGCTGTGCTTGACGACGACGGCTTCGACCGCAAGAACATCGTCGTCCGCGCGCGCGTCATCAAGCACGGCAGCGACGTCACCGTCGATCTGTCAGGATCCGATCCTCAGGTCACCGGCTTCATCAACTCCTCCTTCGCCAACACGCAGTCGGCGGTGGCGATGGCGATCGCTTTTCTGCTTGATCCCGACATCACCAAGAACGAAGGCGCATTCCGTCCACTGACAGTCGTGCTGAAGGAAGGCACCGTCGTATGGGCGAAGGAGGGTGCGCCGGTGACAATGTGCACCAGCCATTGTTCGAATGAGATCATCGAGGCGATCATCGTCGCGCTGGCACCGGCGTGTCCCGAACGCGCCATGGGCGGATGGGGCCGCCGTCTGCGCATTGCGCTGAACGGCACCGATCCGCGTAATGGTCGTCGCTTCATCTGGCACATGTTCCAGGCGCGTCCCGGCGGCGGTGGGTCAGCAGCCGGCGACGGTTTCTCCACCATCGGTGAGTGGCATTCCGCGGGCGGGATCAAGTTTGGAAGTATCGAAGTTGCCGAAGAGCGCTTCCCCCTCGTCTTTGAAACGCACGAATTCCGTCCAGACTCCGCTGGCGACGGCAGCCACCGTGGCGGCTACGGTGGTGATATGCGGTTGCGCGTGGAAACCGCTGGCCCTGCGCTCGCCAACACCGCAGGCGAGGGCATCGTGCACGGTGCACGCGGCGTGCTCGGTGGATGCGATGGCGCACCGCACGACTACACGCTGCATGTGCCAGGCGCGCCGCCACGCAAGCTGAAAAGCAAGGAAGTCGGTGTGATCGTGCCGCCCGGCAGTGTCATTCATGTCCTCTCCGGCGGCGGCGGTGGTTGGGGAACGCCGGCTGGTCGAGATCCCGCGGCGCGGCAGAAGGATGCGGCGGAGGCGTTGGCATCCGTCCCGGGTGACGACTGAACAGAAACCCGCCGCATCGCGAGACGCGCGCCGCCGAGGCCGTCGCCTAGGCGAGATTGCTTCGGCCCTGCAGGCCGCTCAATCAAGCCACTGCGCTGGACCTCTGCACGAAAACGGCCATGTCGTAGGCTGCGACCTCCTTGCCGCTCACCGGGCTGAAGCGACCCGGCGTGGTCACTCCGCCGTTCTGAAGCGTCCGCATGCTGCAGGCCGTGGTACAGCGTGCGTCCGACCTGACGTGGTGCCGCGCATTGATCAGCAAGGTGCGTAATCGCTTCACTGCGTTCGCCGCAGGCATGGATGTGTCTTATAGTCCGAATGCTCGATCCGCCTGGAGAAGGTGGAAACCTGCGCCGACCGCAACGCTGGCGACAATCATTGTTTCCGCGAATGAACCGGTGCGGCAGAGGCCGATGGCCTGCCGTTTGGATGACGGCCAGGTTAGACGCAGACCACTGGTGGTCAACAAGTCGGCCGCAAGATGCGAGAGATAGCCCACCACCAGCGGGTCGATCATCGCGCGGCGCATGCCCTCCCAGCGCAGAAACACCACGCACGTGACCACTGCGATGAGGGAGTGCGTGACGCCGCGATGCCCGATCATTGCCGCCAGAGGGCGAGAGATCACCGGCAGACGCCGCCCAACCCAGGACGAGGGATGATCGATGTCGGGCAGCAACGCGCCGAGGGTGGCGAACCCGAGCGCGCGCGGGTCCAGCACCGGGAGGCCGAGATGCGGCGCGACCCAGGTCCAGGCCGCCAGACCGACCACCACATGCGAGCCCGCCATCACGTTCGATGTCTCTCCCAGCGGCCAGCGAACGCGAAACGGGGTAAACTGTCGGGCGGCGAAGCGCCAGCTGGCATGGCGCGATCACCGAGATCAGACCGCAAACGCCCGAACATTCGCCCGTGCCGTCGCGGATGCAGCTTACACTTTCGGGCGCTCGCCCAGAAAAGCAGCCAGTGCCTGCGTCTGGTCCTGGCTAAAGCGCAAGCCGAGCTTGCTACGTCGCCAGAGTATGTCGTCGGCCGTGCGCGCCCATTCTGTGCGCACCAACCACTCGACTTCGCGCTCGGTCAGATCGGCGCCGAACACCCGGCCGAGGTTCGTGACGGATCGTGCTTCACCCAGCATCTCAGCGGCCAGGGTGCCGTAGGCGCGGACAAGACGGCGTGCGGTGTCCGCCGCCAAGAAGTTGTAACGAGCCTGCAACGCGCCCTGCACCTCCCCGATCTCGTCCCAGGGGAAATCGCCGCCCGGCAAAGGCACGCTCCGGGTCCAGGGTCCACCCGCAGCCGGGAAGAACGGGCGGAGCTTTGTCATCGCCGCCTCGGCCAGACGCCGATAGGTCGTGATCTTACCGCCGAACACCGAAAGCGCGGGTGGATTGCCGTGTAGCTCGAGTACATAGTCACGCGTTGCCTCCTGCGCTTTGCTGGCGCCGTCGTCGCGCAGTGGACGGACACCCGCGTAGCGCCAGACGATTTCGGCAGGCTTCACGGGTTCGCGCAAATACTCGCTGACCGCAGCACAGAGGTAGGCATCGTCGTCCGGCGTTGCGGTCACGTCGGCAGGATCGCCGTGGAAATCCTCGTCGGTGGTGCCGATCAGTGTGAAATTGCCCTGATAGGGGATGGCAAAGCAGATGCGGCCATCATCGTTCTGAAAGACGTAGCTGCGCTCGTGCCGGAACAACCGCGGCACGACGATATGGCTGCCTTTGACCAGGCGGATCGGCGTTGGCGCCGGCTGCGCCATGATTCCGGACAGCACCTCTGACACCCAGGGTCCGGCAGCGTTCACCAGAACCCGCGCCTGCACTTCGTCCCCGCCCTCCAGTGTCAGTGACCAGCGGCCATCCGCCACCCGGGCAAAAGTGCAGCGTGTGCGTGTCCGAATTTCGGCACCGCGCGCCGCCGCATCGCGCGCGTTCAGCACTACCAGGCGTGCGTCGTCCACCCAGCAATCGGAATACTCGAACGCGCGAGAGAGCGAGGGCCGCAGCGGCACTCCGGCCGGGTCGGAGCGCAGGTCCAACGTGCGAGTCCCTGGCAGAATTTTGCGTCCTCCCAGATGGTCATAGAGGAACAATCCGGCGCGGATCATCCACCATGGGCGTAGCCCAGGGTGGTATGGGAGGACGAAGCGCATCGGCCCCGAGATGTGCGGTGCGGCACGCAGCAGTACTTCACGCTCGGACAGGGCTTCGTGCACCAGGCGAAAGGCGTAGTATTCGAGATAACGCAGCCCGCCGTGGATCAGCTTGGTCGAGGCCGATGACGTGGCGCCGGCAAGATCCCCTTGTTCGATGAGCAAGACCGCCAGGCCGCGGCCGGCAGCGTCGCGCGCAATGCCGACCCCATTGATGCCACCGCCAATGATGGCGAGATCGAAGCGTTGAGTCATGCATCGAGCGGCGAAACGCCGTCAGGCCGCCCGCCTCTTTGGGGAGAGGGTTTGGGGACGTGGTCTGAGCGAGCCGCTCGGCCCCCGCCCCTCGTTTCCCTCCCGCCAATGGGCGGCTGGAGCCGACGTCCGCCGCGTCCTCACTCCGTGTCCGCCGGTCCGGTGATCACCGTGCCGGAATAGGGTTCGACAAACACCAGATGGTCGTTGACCTTCTTCACCCCCGGCGTGTTCTCGGCCAGGATGCAGATCCCGCG
>JASHQG010000275.1 GCA_030037665.1 Acetobacteraceae bacterium | reverse complement strand
GTTGTGGCCGTCGGAGCCCCTGATGCTCTGCGGCAGTACGGAGAAAGGCCGGGCGCTGGCGGCCGGCGTCGGCCTACCGGCGCTGGTGGTCGCGGACCGCGGCCACGCCAGCGGCAAACGTCTCATCGACTACACGCGCTTCGCCGCAGCCGATACGCCATCAGTCGCCAACCTGGTGGAGGCCGGGCAGCACTGGCAGTCGTCGACCGTCGAGACGATGCTGGGCAGCATTGCCGGATTGCTGCGCCATCTGGGCGTCGCTGATGTCGATGCACCGCCACGGCGCGAACCCCAGCGCGTGGCAGAAGTAACCGCCGTGGTAACGGCCGGCAGCAACGGCTTCGCTTTCGTCCAGCCCTGGCGCGGCGGCGAGGTCGTGCCGCGTCACAATACCCTGCTCGCGTTTGACGGCGTGACGGAAATCCGCACGCCGTACGACAACTGCCTGCTGGTGATGCCAAGCCTGCGCCCGAGCCGCGGCCACACTGCGGTGCGGCTGGCGCGGTTCGTGTCATAGGGGCCTCAGGCCGGCAGGACGCCGGATTGGCGCAGGAATTCCAGGAGCGGCAGGAGTGGCAGACCGAGGATGGCGGTGTGTTCACCGTCCACCCGGGTGAACAGGTGCGCGCCGGGGCCCTCCAGGCGGTAGGCGCCAACGCTGCCCAGAACGTGATCGCCCTCAAGTGCCAGGTAGGCATCGAGGAATGGGTCAGAGAACGGGCGCATGACCAGCCGCGGCTCGGCGATGTGTTGCCAGAGACGTTCCCCGCAGCGCCGGCAGACGACGGCCGTCGTCAGGATGTGCGCCCGGCCGCGCAGCGTCTGCAGTTGCGTTCGGGCGGCCGCGAGATCGGCCGGCTTGTCGAACCAGGCTCCGTTGCAGACCAAGATCTGGTCGGCACCGATGACCATAGCGTCCGGCTCGACGGCGGCGACCCAGGCTGCCTTTGCATCGGCGAGGCGCAACGCAGCGGTTGCCGCATCCGCTCCCTCTGATCGTGCGACGCGTTTGATTGCGGTTTCGTCGACGTCAGCCGGGCGGACATCGAAACGTAGTCCGGCCGCGCTGAGCACGGCCCGGCGCGATGTGGACGCGGAGGCAAGCACCAGCCGGGGAGATTCGCGTTGAACGAGCATCCCGTTGAGCGTAGCGGCGGTATCGCCGCCGCACCATGCGCCAAGCCACAGCCGCGTTGCGGTCGTCAATGCGCAGGTGCGACGCCGGACGGATCCGGGGCGAGAAAGATGACGTGATACTTGCATGATTACAATGACACCGGCGAGCTTCGCATCCGGCGGTTCGCGGCCTAAACTCTCGGACGCGTGCAGGAAATGCTGAACCGATGACCTCGATCGAGCTGTGGAACCATTGCGAAAACCCCTACCCGTTCGTGCCGGCCGAAGTGCTGGACGCGGCTCCGGCCGTGCGCGCCAGCCTGCCGAACCGATATTGCGATCCACACATAGCGGCGCGCCTCTATGACGAGATATTCGACGAGTACCGCCTGTGCGACGAACTCGGCCTGAACATCGTCACCAACGAGCACCACTCCGGCATCAATAACCTGTGGGCGGCAAGTCCCGTCATCACCGGCATCGTCGCACGGATCACCGAGAAGGTGCGCATTTTGTCTCTCGGCACATTGATCACGGTGCGACCCGATCCGGTGCGGGTCGCCACCGAATACGCGACGATCGACGTCGTGAGCCGCGGCCGACTGGACATCGGCTTCGTCAAGTCGGGTGCCACCGAAATGGTATCCGGCGACGCCAATCCCGTGCGGATCCGCGAGCGCGAATGGGAAGCGATCGATCTAATCGAGAAGACCCTCACGAGTCACGACGGGCCGTTCAGTTGGGAAGGCAAATTCTTCCAGCACGCGCACGTTAATGTCTGGCCGCGTTGCTGGCAGCAGCCTCGGCCGGAGTTCTGGGCCGCCACCAGCGATTTTCCGACCTGCGCCGAGCTCGGCCGCCGCGGCATCGTCAACACGCTGCTGTTCGGTGGTTACACGCGGACCAAGCAGGCGTACGCGGCGTATAGGAAGGCGAGAGCCGCGGCCGGATTGCCGACACCCGGTGAGGACCGGTTTTCCTACATGGCGTTCTGCTATGTCGGCGAGACTGACAAAGAGGCGATGCGCGTCGGGCAGAAGATTCCCTGGTTCCTGACAGTCAGCATGAAAAGCCAGCCGCAGATGTCGAAGTTCCAGCCGGGACAGATCTTGCCGGCGATGACGCCGGCGGCCTGGCGACAGGGTGTGTCCAAGCGGCCGGGCAACCTGGATGTCGCATCGCTGATTGCGCAGGGCCAGATGTTCGCCGGCAACCCCGACACCGTGGCGCGTCAGATCAAGGAATTCCGTCGGCGCGTCGGCGGTGTCGGCCGCATCATCATGATGACGCGACAAGGGTTGGTAACGCACGCAGAAGCCGAGCGGAGCTTCACGTTGGCCGCACGCGAAGTGCTCCCGCAGTTGCAGGATCTCGAGCCGCTGGACGCGGAGCAGCCGGCCGAGGCCGCGGAATGACGCGCCTGCAGGCTGGGCTGCTGTCACTTGAAGTCCTGCGCCGTGGTGAAGGTCGGCCGATACTGGTGATCCATGGCGTCAACCCCATCCACCCGCGCGCGGCGTTCATCGCCATGCTGGCGCAGCACGGCGAGGTCATTGCGCCATCCCATCCCGGTTTTGGCGCGTCGGAACGGCCGGACGATTTCGATACGATGTATGATCTCGTCAATCTCTATCATGACGTCCTTGACGCGATCCCCGGGCCAGGCGTCAGCGTGATTGGCTTCGGCTTCGGCGGCTGGCTCGCGGCAGAACTGGCTGTCGCCCGTCCCCGCCAGATCGAACGCCTGGTGCTGGTCGATCCGGTTGGCATCAAGATCAGCGACCGCGAGACACGCGACATCGTGCATTTCTTCAACACCGATCCCGCCGAGCTGAACCGCCGTGCGTGGCACGATCCGACGAACCGGCCGGACGGCATCTACGCACTGGGCTGGCAGGCAACGATCAGCGACGCGATGACTGATGACGAAATGATCTCGCTGGCACGCAACTGGGATTCACTCTGCCTCTATGCCTGGAAGCCGCATATGTTCAATCCGCAGCTTGCGTTCTGGCTTCGCCGTATTGCCGTGCCGACCCTGGTGTTATGGGGCGCATCGGATCGGATCGTGACACCGGAATACGGCCGCGCCTATGCAACTGGCATTCCGGGCGCGCGGTTCCAGTTGATCGATAGGGCCGGGCATCATCCCGAGCTGGAGCAGCCGCGTGCGTTCGTCGATGCCGTGGTGGCGTTCCTGCGAACCGAGGCCTGAGTCGTGGCGATGTTCATCGTACGCAATACCGGGCAACAGCCGGATGGCCTGGAGGTGAAGTTGCGCCGCCGCACACCCTCACTTGTTGCAAAGGCCGCGGACCAGGTGGACTGGTTCTGCCTCGGCGATCCCGAGGCCGCACGGCGCGCCGGTCAGGACGTGGTGCAGCTGCATGATGGCTGGTACGCCGACGACACGGGTGGCGGGGTTACGATCTTTGGTCCTTATTGGGAAATCCGCGACACGCCCTTCTCGGTGAGAGAAGCGGCGCCCGATCCTCCCACGGCGACGCAACCGTCAGAGGCGGGCGAGATCGTTAACGTGCGTAAGGCAGTGTTCGGCGCGTAGCATCCTCTGATCGTTCTCGCCCCGGTCGCGCACCCGCGCCGCCTCTGGCATCCTGCCGACTGATCGAGGGACGGACAGGAGAGCGAAAGCATGCGGACCGGTGCCGAATACCGCGAGTCCCTGCGCGACGGGCGCAGGGTCTGGGTCATAGGGCACGGCATGGTGGAGGACGTCGCCACACACCCCACCACCGCCGCCGTGACCGAGGAATACGTCGCCTGGTACGACCGCCTGCGCGACCCCGCATGGGCCGACATCGCGTTGACACCCCCAGACGCGCAAGGCACGCGAAACCCGTGGGCCTATGTCCTGCCGCGCAGCGCAGAGGACCTCACGGCGCTCGGTCGCTTCGTGACCAAAACCGCATTCCTCAACGCCGGCAACCTCACCCACACGCCGGCCTATGGCAATCTGATCGCGCTCGGCGTGCTGGGCGCGGCGCAGGAACACAACCAGCGTCCCGACCAGATCGACAATGCCGCGAAATACCGTGAAACGATTGCCCGCACCGGGCGTTTCCTGACCTTCTCCGCCGGCGCGCCGACCATTGGCGCCCGCATGCGCCCCGATCCCGCCGAACGCACATCGCTCAGGCTGGTGAAAGAGACCGATTCCGGCATGGTGATCAGCGGCCGTGTGGGCATGCACACCAGCCCGGCCTTCGCGCAGGATGTTTATATCGGTGCGTTGTCCGGCGTGGAGATCGGCCCGCACCGCGCCACGTTCATCGTGCCGATCGGCGCGCCCGGCGTCACCGTGATCTGCCGCAAGCCCGCAGTGCGCGAGGCCAATCCGTTCCTCTCACCATTGTCCAGCCGCAACGACGAACTCGATGGACAGATGTGGCTCGACAAGGTGTTCATCCCGCACGATCGCATATTTCTGCTCAGCCCGGTTCCGGAACCGATTGCCCGCTGGCTGTTCTGGCACCAGCTCTATTGCTGGCTGGCAAAGGCGGAGCTGACGCTTGGACTGGCGCTCGCGTGCACACATGCGCTCGGGCTGATGGAGCATCAGCCCACCATCGAGCTGCTAATGGATCTGGTCATAGACGTACAGACGGTGCGCACGTGCCAGAAGGCGGCCGAGCTCGACGCGTCGTTCACACCGGCCGGCTATGCCTATCCGAACCACAATCACGTCGCTGCTGGCAGCATAGCCATGCTGAAGGCACGACAGCATGTCACGGAGATCATGCGCATCCTGCCGGGGTCTTCACTGGTGGTGGCGCCCGGCGACACCGACCTCGCCTCGCCCGAAGTCGGCCCTGGCCTGACGGAATCGTTCGAGGGAGGCGGCTACACGGCGCTGCAGCGGTCAGCGCTGCTGCAGATGGCGTGGGATCACGTCTCATCGGCACTGGACGGGCGAGAATCCGCATTCGAGTTGCACGCCAACGGCGGCATGTCCGCCTGGCGCGGCCGCTTGCGCAGAAGCTTTGAATGCTACAACGAACTTGCAAACAACGCGCTCAGTATGCTGAGCGTTCAGATGCCGGAGATTGATCTGAGCTCAATACCAGCGGCGCCGCTGGCCCCACGCCGCGTGGTGACGCCGCGAAACTAGGCACCAAGCCATGGACACGGATGACGATCCGCCGGAGGTTCAGGACCTGGAACACGCAGCCGAATGGCGGCTGCGCCGCGTCGATCAGGACCCGCAGGACAGAAAAAGCGCCGAAGCGGCGGCGTTGTTGCAGAGACTCGCAAATGAACTGCGGGCGTTGCAGGGATCGACCCTCTATCGCGAACTTGGCGCCATTTGTAACTGGCTGGCGGAATCGGACGACATAAGCGACTTCGCACAGCGTGCGCATGATTATCGGCGACGCATCGGCATCGACGTGTGGCCGGAAGGCGGGGAGGCGTATCTGCGCGCGCTGCTCGACATGGCGCGGCCCTAACAGACTGTGATTGCGAGGCGCGGCGGACAGCGATCGCACGCCACGCAGGCGGGCGGCCGGGTTGACCGTTGCGGATCCACCTGCCCTCAGTCCCTCGCGGTCCGGGAAGCAGACCGTCGTGCGCGGCGTGAAACGCGCCGGCCCGTACTGGCAATGCCACGGTCTGGGGAGATCGGGTCGAGACGCGTTGCGCCGCGGTTGACGGCCTGCCGCCGCCCCATCGTCACCCTGCCCTCTCCGCCCTGGCGGTAGAGGAGATGTTGCGGCAGAGGCCCGGGATCGGGTGGCACCGGGATCGGCACCGGTGGTTCCTCGATCGGCGGTGGGGCGTCCGGGTCGGGATCCGGATCGGGCTCGTGCGGCTGGCCGCCGGGCATTGGCGGGTCGGACAGCCGGAACCGATCCGTCCATCCGTGCGTCGTGGTCCGCATCGCATGCTCCCTCGTCCCTGCGCGAGGCATGAATGCCGCTGGATGCAACGGGTTGCACCACCGCGCCCGGCGTTGACGCGCGCCCAATGCCTGCGTACCTCTTGCAGCAACGACAATGCGCGCGGAGGGATAAGCCATGGCCCGCCTGGTGGCCGCTTTCGGCTCATCGCACAGCCCGATGCTGGCAGCACGGGCCGAGGACTGGAATGGCGGATTTCTCAGTCGCGACCGTGCCCGCCCTCACGTCGATCTCGACGGCAACCCCTCTGACTACGAAAGGCTGCTCGCGCGCGCACCTGCCGACGCGATGGAGCGGATCGCCCCGGCGCTACTGGCCCGTCGGCATGCCGACATCACAGCGGCCATCGCCCGCCTCGCGGACGACATCGCGCGTGCCCAGCTCGACGCCCTGATCGTGGTTGGCGACGACCAGAAGGAATTGTTCGACGACACGAACATGCCGGCAATCGGTATCTACTACGGCGACACGATCCGCAACGCCGCCGCGTCGTCCGTAACGGGCGACGACTGGATGGCGGCCGCGCGCCGCCGTTACCACGAGCCGCAGGGTCCGGCCGATCATCCCTGCTATACGCCACTCGCCCGACATCTGATCGAGGCGTTGCAGCGCGACGGCTTCGATATCTCCGTCATGCGGGGCACAGTGGACGGCAAATACGAGGGACACGCCTTCTCCTGGGTGCACCGTTTCTGCATGAAGCACGGCGTGGTGCCGATCGTGCCGGTGTTTCTCAACGCCTATTACCCGCCGAACCAGCCGACCCCGAAGCGCTGCTACGCGCTCGGCGAGGCGATGGCGCGCGCCGTGGCGACGCTACCCGGGGATGCACGCATCGGTATCCTCGCGTCCGGCGGCCTCAGCCATTTTGTGGTGGACGAGGCGTTCGACCGCGCGTTGCTCGACGCGTTACAGCGCAAAGATGCAGCCTTCTTCTGCAACGCGCCGCTGGCGAAGCTGCAGTCGGGCAGTTCGGAGATTCGCAACTGGATCTGCATGGCCGGCACGCTCGGCGAGCTGACGCCGGTCTGGGTCGCCTATGCACCCGGTTATCGCACACCCGCACTGACCGGGACAGGATTGGCATTTGCCAGTTTCCGCTGATCACTCGCCGGGCAAGAGAACAAGCTGCCCCGGACCGCCTTGACGCAACACAAGCGCGCCGACGATGACCAGGTTGCCGAGACCGAACAGTACACCGACGCCGAACGCAGGCGCGTAATACCCGAAATGATCGTAGAGCGCGCCGGCGAACCAGCTTCCGAATGCCATTCCGGTCATCGCGGTGAAGAGCAGGGTCGGAATGCGCCAGGATGCTTCGTAGGAAGGAAACAGATCACGGACCGTCAGGGCATAGGACGGGATGATGCCGGCAAAGCCTAAGCCGTAGGCAGCCGCGACAGCGAACAACCCGGCTTCGTTCTTGGTCATTGTGAACGCCGCGATGGCCAGGACCATGCAGAGGGTGCCCCAGAACAACGCCCGCAATCCGCCGAACCGGTCACCCACCCAGCCCCAGAACTGCCGGGAGAAGAAAGCGCAGGCGAGCAGCACCGACAGCATCGCAGCGCCCTGCTCCGGCGCGATGCCGAGATCAGTACAGAATGCCACCAGATGCGACGCCGGCAGCGACATCGGCACACAGCACAGGAACGACGCAACGCACAGCAGCACCTGCACGACATTCGGCGCCAGTCCCAACACGCGCGGCGTCCGGGCGGCGGCCATAGGGCCGGCCGGCCGCACCACGAGCTCCGGCGCGGGCGCCAGGAAAAACAAGGAGACCGGCAAGATCAGCGCGAGTGTCGCCACGCCAAAGGCGGCCATGGTTGCCTGCCAGCCGTACCGGGCGATGCCCCACTCGAAGCACGTCGGCCAGATGATACCGGCGATGTACTGGCCGGAGGAGATCAACGCCAGCGCGGTGCCACGCCGCCGGTCGAACCAACGGCTGACATAGACCAGGAGCGGCGCATACAGCGCGCCATTGCCGATGAGGCCGATCAGGAGGCCGTGGCCAACATAGAGCGCCCAGACGTTCCCGATCGCGGCGAGGGCGAGGCCGGCAGCGGTCGCTACTGCCCCGATGCTAGTCGTTGCGCGGATGCCAATGCGGTCGGCCACCCAGCCCATCAGTATGCCGCCGATCCCGGTGCCAACCCAGGTAATCGCGCCCGCCAGCGCGACCACCGAACGGTCGGAGTGGAGGCTTGCCTGAATGGGCTCCAGTCCCACCACCGCCACAAGCGGCGCGCCGTAACCGACCGCAAGAACCGCCAGTGCCAGGAGGGCGGCGATCCAGGAACCGCGAGTCTCGATACTGGCGCTGTCCTGCGACACAGTCCCAGCATCCGGCATTACCCCGGGACCTCCCGATTGGCTGCCGCCGCACGGGTTTGCCCTCGCGGTTGGCGGACTTATAAGCGCGAATGACGATATGGGCGGATCTGACTGATCCGGCAAGCGGAGATAGTGATGAACGATCCAACCGGCCCGCTCAAGGGTCTGCGCGTTTTCGATCTGACCCGCGTTCTGGCGGGGCCTACCTGCGTGCAGATGCTCGCAGATCTCGGCGCGGACGTCATCAAGATTGAACGGCCGGGAAGCGGCGACGACACGCGTGGCTTCGCCCCGCCATACATGCCCGACACGCAGGAGAGCGCGTATTTTGTAGGGGTCAACCGCAACAAGCGATCAGTCACCCTCGACATTGCACAACCGGAGGGCCAGGAAATTGCCCTGCGGCTGATCTCCGAGTGCGACATCCTGGTCGAGAATTTCAAGGTCGGTGCGCTCGAGAAATTTGGTCTCGGCTATGAGCAAGTTCACGCAAAATTTCCACGACTGATTTATTGTTCAATTACCGGCTTTGGACAAACGGGGCCGTACGCACCGCGCCCGGGCTATGACTCGCTCATCCAGGCAATGGGTGGCGTGATGAGCCTGACGGGCGAGCCGGCCGGACTGCCGCAGAAAGTCGGCGTGCCCGTCGCCGACCTGTTCGCCGGGTTGTATGGCTGTATCGGTATCCTGTCGGCGCTGCGGCATCGCGATCTCACCGGACGAGGGCAGCAGATCGACATCGGCATGTTGGACACGCACGTGGCATGGCTGGCCAACCAGGGCATGAACTATCTTGCCACTGGCGAAAATCCGCCTCGTCTGGGCAACCAACATCCAAACATCGTGCCGTACCAGGTATTCGCGACCGAGGACGGCCATATCGTTTTGTCGATTGGCAATGATCCAACCTTCAAGCGCTTCTGCGAGGCCTTCGCCTTGACGCACCTGCTGGAGGACACGCGCTTCGCCACCAACGCCGCGCGCGTACAGAACAGGCAACTCGTGACGGATACGCTGACACCGGTGATGCAGCAGCACAGGACGGGCTGGTGGGTCGAAAAGCTGGAGGCACTGAAGATCGGTTGCGGGCCGATCAACAAGCTGTCCGAGGTGTTTGCCGATCCGCAGGTTGTCGCGCGCGGGTCGGTTGTGGAGATGCGCCACGGCTCTGGCCAGCCGATGAAGATGATTGCCAATCCGGTGCACCTGTCGGAGACGCCGCCGGATTACCGTCTGCCCCCCCCGATGCTCGGCGAGCACACCGACTTGGTTCTGCGCGAGCGACTTGGGCTGGACGCGGAGGGGCTGGCGGCGCTGCGGCAGAAAGGCGTGATCTGATCTCCTGCGTCCTGACACATGGCCGGGCTTGTTCCCGCGAGCCGCACGGGCTCGGTCGCGCAGTATAGAGAAGGCAGGGACGATCGCCGGACGGACGGCGACGCGGCGGCCGCGAAATGACAGCCGCACCGGAGTTGCGTAGGCTGGGCGGTGACCCTGGTCGACGCAGGAAGCCCATGCCAGCCGCAGCATCCACTCTGAGCGCCCCTCTCGCGCGGTCCGCGATGGCCTATGTCCTTGCTGGCGGGCGCGGCAGCCGCCTGATGGAGCTGACAGATATCCGCGCAAAGCCCGCCGTCTATTTCGGCGGCAAATCCCGGATCATCGACTTTGCCCTGTCCAACGCGCTCAATTCCGGCATCCGCCGTATCGGTGTAGCGACGCAGTACAAGGCACACAGCCTGATCCGCCACATGCAGCGTGGCTGGAACTTCTTCCGCCCGGAGCGGAACGAGAGCTTCGACATCCTGCCGGCCAGCCAGCGCGTTTCGGAGCACCAGTGGTACGCCGGCACCGCGGATGCGGTGTTCCAGAACATCGATATCATCGAAAGTTATGCACCGCAGCATATCGTGCTGCTGGCCGGCGACCACGTCTACAAGATGGATTACGAGCACATGCTGCAACAGCACGTCGAGCAACGTGCCGACGTGACAGTGGCGTGCTTCGAAGTGCCGCGCCGGGAGGCGACGGGTTTCGGCGTGATGCACGTGGATTCCACCGGCCGCATGCTGTCATTCCTGGAAAAGCCCGTCGATCCGCCCGGCATGCCGGACAAGCCTGACATGGCGCTCGCCAGCATGGGCATCTACGCGTTCGAGACCGGCTTCCTGATTGATCAGCTCCGGCGCGACGCGGCCGACCAGCACTCGGCACGTGATTTCGGTCGTGACATCATCCCTTATCTGGTCAAGCACGGGAACGCCGTGGCGCATCGTTTCAGCGATTCCTGCGTACGCTCCAGTGCCGAAATCGCCGCCTACTGGCGAGACGTCGGGACCGTGGATGCCTATTGGGAAGCGAACATCGACCTCACGCAGGCATCGCCGGCGCTGGATCTCTACGACCGCGACTGGCCGATCTGGACCTATGGCGAGATCGTGCCCCCAGCGAAATTTGTCCATGACGTCGACGGCCGTCGCGGCCACGCCGTCAGTTCACTGGTATCGGGCGGTTGCATCGTGTCAGGGTCGATGATTCGCCGCTCGCTGCTGTTTACGGGCGTACGCGTGCATTCCTATGCGGTGCTCGATGGCGCGGTCGTGCTGCCCTATGCGGTGATCAATCGCTTGGCGCGCCTGCGCAACGTTATCATCGACCGCGGGGTGGTCATACCAGAGAACCTTGTGGTCGGGGAGGACCCCGATGCGGACGCGAAGCGCTTCCGCCGCACCGAACGCGGCATCTGTCTGATCACCCAGCCGATGATCGACCGGCTCGGGGGCTGATGCTCGACGATGCCGCTTGACGTCCTCGCGGTCGCTTCTGAGGTGTTCCCGCTGATCAAGACCGGCGGTCTGGCTGATGTGGCCGGCGCACTGCCACAAGCGTTACGGCACGAAGGCATCCGCGTGCGCACGCTGCTGCCAGGCTATCCCGCCGTGCTGCGCGCGCTCGCAGACCCGACCGAGCAGCACGGGTTCAATGACTTGTTCGGTGGTGCGGCACGGCTCCTGGCCGCCGTCGTGGGCGAGCTCGAGCTGCTCGTGCTCGATGCGCCGCACCTGTACGCTCGCGGCGGCGGGCCTTATGCCGACGCAAACGCTGTGCCCTGGCCTGACAATGCGATCCGATTCGCAGCACTTGGGCGGGTTGCGGCTCAGCTCGGTCGCGGCCTGTTGCCGGATTTCGCGCCTGAGATTGTGCACGCACACGACTGGCAGGCGGGACTTGCACCAGCCTACCTTCACTATGGCGGCGAGCCTCGGCCTGGGCTGGTCATGACCGTGCACAACATCGCCTATCAGGGCCAGTTTCCTGCCGGGCTGCTGACAACGCTCGGCCTGCCGCCGTCTGCCTATTCCGTCGACGGCGTGGAATATTACGGCAGTATCGGATACCTGAAGGCGGGATTGTGGTGCGCGGATCGAATCACCACGGTCTCTCCCACTTATGCCACGGAAATCATGACCGACCATGGCGGCATGGGCCTCGGCGGTCTGTTGCGCGCGCGCGCACCGGTGGTGTCCGGCATTCTCAACGGCATTGACACGGACGTGTGGAACCCATTGACCGATCCGCATCTGCCGGCGACATATGACGCGTCATCGCTGGCGCCAGCGCGCGCTCGTAACAAGCAGGCGCTGCAGGCACGCTTTGCGCTCACGCAGAATCCGGATGCACTGCTGTTCGGCGTAGTCGGTCGGCTGGAATGGCTGAAGGGCCTCGACCTGTTGCTGCAGTCGATTCCCGATCTGCTGTCGCTCGGCGCGCAGCTCGCACTCATCGGCTCGGGAGACCCGAGCCTTCAGCATGACTTTCTTGCAGCACACCATGCGCACGCCGATCGCGTGGGCGTCGTCATCGGCTACGATGAAGAGGTGGCCCATCTCATTCAAGGCGGCAGTGATGCCATCGTGGTGCCTTCGCGTTTCGAGCCATGTGGCTTGACGCAACTCTGCGCTTTGCACTACGGCGCCCTGCCGGTCGTAGCACGCGTCGGCGGATTGAACGACACCATCATCGACGCCAACGAAGCGGCGCTGACCGCACGCGTCGCCACTGGCGTGCAGTTCCATCCCGTGACAGCCGAGCACCTCGCGGCGGCGCTGGCCCGCACCGCGGCATTCTGGCGGGATCACCTTCTGTGGCGGCGACTGCAGCAGAATGCCATGGCCACGGATGTAAGCTGGAATCGCGCCGCGCGTCGCTATGCCGCGACCTATCGAGAACTGGTCGAGGCGCGCCGTGGCTGACCCGCCGGCGGAAAGAATCTATCTGCCCTTCGATGCCGGTCCCTATCGTATGGCGATGGGCTTGTTCTCGGTGCCCGACAAGGAATGGTTCGAGCTGGACAACCGGTATATTCCGGAAATGTCAGAGCGGCGCCGTCTCCTGGCAACGCGTCATGCCGACGTATTCGCCGCCTTGCCGCAGTCGGATCACGCGCGTGCCGAAACGCTGGCCGAGATCGCGCGAAGTCTTACCGCCCATTGGCCGCAGTGGTTTGCAGAGGATGGTTCCTTGTTGCACAACCGCCTCGCCGGCGAAACGTGGGATCGTCGTGCGCTGCCTTGCGATCCACTGGAGCTGGCCGGGCGCGTGGTGCAGGAAGATCTTTGTGTCGTGCAGGAGAGCGACGCAGGACCGGTGCTGACCGCCGCTCTGTTGTGCTTCCCCAGCCGTTGGCGCCTTGTCGAGAAGATTGGCCGACCTTTGGCAGAGGTGCACGGTCCTGTGCCATTTTATGGTGAGCGCCTCGGCCGTCCCGTAGACAACTTCATGCGCCATCTGAAGCCGGGTCACATCGCCGGTCGCCTCAACTGGTCGGTGCTCGACGACGCAACGCTGTTCCAGCCGAGCGGAAAGTGGCGCAACGAACCGAACCGCGCGGTGACCGCGGACAATGCCGGGGAGGCATTGTCTCTGCGTGTCGAACGCCAGACGTTACGCCGCCTCCCGCGAACCGGCGCTATCCTGTTCGGTATCCGGGTGCACGTCTACCCACTGAAGGATGCGATTACCACGCAAGACACCGCCGCTCGTCTGGCCGAAGCCATCCGCGCGCTGCCCGAATCAACGTCTCTCTACAAGAGCCTTCCGTCGATCCGTGCCGCACTGCTCGATTGGCTGGATCGTCGGGCTAATTGAATTTTGGTGGTAACGGTCGGCGGTTAAGCGCCGCCGCCGAAACGTCGTCGTTACATCAACATTTCTCGAGGCTGAAATGGTTTAGCCCGCAGCGAGATCCCTGGTCGCCCGCACCGGGAGCTTCAGGACCTTGCACAATGCCGAAAGATTGGCTTCCCGCGGGCGGGTGCGCCCCATTTCCCAAAAATACACGCACGGTCCGGTTACGCCAACCGCGTCGGCAACTTCAGCCACCGAAAGGCCGCGCCTAATCCTCGCTTCCTTGAGGTAGCGGCTCAGAGTTGGTTTACGCGCCAATGCAATCTCCTCTAGCTTGCTTATATGCCGCGGTTAGGTCTTGCGGTATTTATAACTTAGTCGCCGCTCGCACATTACGCAAGGGGGTATACGGGACGACTGCGTCGTCGCTTTGTTGCAGGATGATCCGAAACGCGCGCAGCCTCGCTTTCTGGACAATGTGTAATTCTTGGCGCCCGCTTGTTGATCAAACCATCCGGCCGGGGTCCGTCAGGCGCGGCGGCTCCTAATTCTTTGATATTTTCATTCTGATAATAGAGTATAGTGAGTCAGATCACTGCCTTGAGCCGCAGCGTCGCGGTTTCTTCACCGGAGTAACCAGCTTCTCGCAGCACTTCGGCGGTGTGCATGCCAAGTTCTGGCGGCGCCGTGTCCAGCCTGCCGGCGCCGTGCGCCGTCTGAAACCGCGAGCCCATCAGACGCACCGCGTCATGCCGGGTCTCTGCAACCTCCAGAGCGCCCCGTGTGGCGATCTGCGGACGGTCGATGACTTCCTCGATCCGCCAGATACCCGCACAAGGAGCGCCGGCATCGTTCAGTCGTTTCTCGCAGCTCTTGGCATCCTCGGCCGCCAGCGCGCCTTCAATGATCGCGTGCGAAGCTGTTTCATTCTCCTTGCGGCGGAACCAGTCGGTGAAGCGCGGATCGTCCAGCACGTCGGCACGGTCGATGGTGCGCATCAGCGCGTCGTATTATCTGTTATTATTCACCGCCAGCAGCAAGAAGCTGTCGTTTGTCCGAATCAAATCGACGGTCACCTTGCGGTTGATCGCCTGATTGCCGGATTGCTCCTGCCGGTGGCCAGCGACGGCGAAGTCTGCAATCTGCGTGGAGAGGAACGCGAGGCTTGCCTCCAGCGTCGACGCGTCGATGAAATGACCCCGGCCGGTACGCGTGCGCTAAAACAATGCCGGGGACACCGCGAACGCTGTGGTCATACCTGACAGCACCGGGATTTTTCCATCGTAGCCTGCCTCATCGCGGTACGGGCTGGTCTGGCCGAAGCCGGAAATCGCGCAGTAGACCAGCTGCGGGTTCAGTGCGGCATGGCCGAGGCCGAGCCGGTCCATGACGCAAGGCGGGAAATTCTCCATCACCGCGTCAGATGTTGCGACCATGCGGCGGATAATGTCCTTTGCTGCAGGCTTCCGCAGATCGAGTGTCAGGCTTCGCTTGATTCCGTTGATGGCACGCCACGTTGGCGCCATGCCGCGCTCCGCCCATGAGCGCGAGAGCGGCGTGCGCCGCATGCCCTCGCCCTCGCGGCGTTCAACGTTGATGACGTTGGCGCCGAGCAGGGCGAGCGGGTACGAACGGTCGGGGCCCGGCGAGAACCTCGCTAAAGTCGAGAATACGCCTGCCGGAGAATGGACTGGTCATCTGTGAAAACCTCAGCCACGAGCCGGGACAGGTTGGAAGGCAGTATTCGCCGGGTGACGCGGACAACCCACGCGCTTCAACCGCTGCGCTTCCCAACTCGACGTCTCCTACTTCGCGGGCGAGATGAAATCCGCACTCACGCCGCCCTTCCCACCCGGATTCCGCGTGCGATCTCCTTCTGCCTGTCGAATTCGGCGCGACGGCGCGCAATCTCGTCTGCGTCAATCTGCTCCAGGTTCAGATAATCGAGCTTCCAGCGTGCGTCGGCCGCCCACCGCAGCGGCGACTGCATCGTCGTGCGCGGCCCCGGCGCGGCTTCCAGCACGCGCAGTGCCAGTTCCAGGGTCCGGTCCTGTGAGTCGGCATCGTGTGGTTTCCCTGCGCTGTTTCCGAGCGGGAAATCCGAGAACATGAACCGCGGCACTGCGGCGTGCTCGACGATGTCCTTGGCACAGCCCATCACCACGGTCGCAATTCCGCTCGCCTCCAGATGCCGCGCCACCAGGCTGCATGTCTGATGACAGACCGGACAGTTCGGTACCAACACCACGGCATCCGCGGCGTCCTCGCGCACGCGGCGCAGGATTTCCGGCGCGTCCGTTTCGACGGTGACCCGATGGCTGCGGTTGGTCGGTGCGCCGTGGAAACGCGCTGCGACGGCACCGATGCGTCCCGCCGCTGCAGCGCGGCGCAGCGCGGGCAGCGGGAACCAGGTACCGCTATCCTCGGCCGTGGTATGCACCCGGTCGTAGCCGATGTGCGAGATCCGCAAATCGTGATCTTGGGACGTGTCTCCGGAATAGACCTGATAGAATTTAGCTCCTCCGTTGTAGGGTGCGCCGGGCCCCTGCTCGCCCTTGCCCGGTTGATACGGCGCGGCGGTGGTGACGATCGCAACACGCGCTTCCCGCAGCGGCTTGCTGAGTGCCGTGAACGGCGCGCCAATGTAATGCGCCCAGCGGTACGACACGGTGTACCCGATCGCGCTATAATAGTCGCGGGTGCGCTGCATGTACGGGATCGGTGCGTCGAAATCCGGCACGAAGCCGAGGCGCGTGTCGAGGTCGTCCTGGTCCATAAGGTGCTCCTTCCCAGGCATCAATCAGCCGCTGCGCAGGAAATCGCCAGTGCGTCAGCATACTGGCGTGGATTTTGGCCGGCATCACGAAGCACGTCCAGTCGTGCTTGCGGCTGCGACGATACCTTCTTATGTCATCGTGAGGAATAGAGCGGCGAATGAACCGTCAGCGCGCCGGCCCGCTCGACCGTAACGCGCGAGGCGAACTCGTCACCACCCGTGCAAGCCGCTTCACGCCCGCCCATTGCTGCTGCCAATACGTCCCGCTATGCAGCGCCTCATCTCCTGACGGATCTCCGGTAGTCACATATTCGCGCGAAAAATCCGCTGTCCGAAACAGCATGTCCCACCACGGTAGCACTGCGCCGTAATTGCAGCTCCGCTTTCCCGCCGCCAGCATCCCGTGATGCGTGCGATGGAATCGCGGCGAGACCAGCAGACGCTCGCCCACTTTGCCGAAGGACAGACGCGCGTTTGCATGCGACAGGCTCTCGACAAAGCGCAGCACCAGTACCAGCAGCGGGAACTGCATCGGCGGCACGCCGATCAACAGCGCGATTGCGCCAGACCACAAGGCACTGATCAGATCATCCAGAACGTGATTGCGGTCGTCGGACCAGAATGTCATCCGCCGCTGCGCATGATGCAGCGAGTGCAGCGACCACCACCAATGAAACCGGTGCGACAGGCGGTGCCGCCAATAGTCAGCTGCGTCCAGTATCACTGCGTAGATGAAGAACGTGAGTACCGGACGGCCGAGCAGGAACGGAAACACGAGCTCCAGCATTGGCGGAATCCAGCCGTGATCGGCGAGCCAACCGTTCACCGTCGCCTGCACATTGTAGAACAAGATGAAGGTGAATACCGGCAGGACGCCGACCCGCGACAGCACGGTGTAGAATACGTCGATCAATACGCCCTTGCTGTCGGGCCAGCGTTCCACCGGACGCCAGCGTTCCAGTGGCAGGCAGACCGCAAACGTTATTGCAACCTGCGCCGCGCCGTACATCGCGAACAACGCCCAGCCGTAAGACATGTCCTCCCATTCCATCCAGCCGAACTGGTAGAGGATCGGGATCAGGACGTGTCCCTGAAGCCAGCCTGCAGCGAGGTCGAACGGATCGGGCATTCGGTCTCAGTGCCCCGGTGCAAACGCCACCTTCGTGGACGTTGTTGCCGGTTCATTCAGGAAGATGCCATGGGGCGAGCGGCCGACGTCGATGGTCTGATAGTTGCCTGTCGCCGGATCGAGCACCGCCACTTTTTCCGCCCAGCGTCGGGTGATCCAGATGAGGCCATTCGGGGCAAACGCCATATCGTCCGGTCCACCGGAAATGCGATAGGAGTGGATCGGCTGCAGAGTCTCGGCATCCAGTGATTCGGTGGTACCAGCGACACGGTTATTCACCCAGATCTCACGGGCATCCGGCGAATGGAACAGATTATGCGCGCCTTTTCCGGTGACGATGTGGCGCAGGACGTGGCCGTCCACCGGATCAACTTCCGCCAGATAGTCCGTGCCCATATCGGCGACGAGCAGCTTGCCATGGTTCCACAGCACGCCGGCCGGCGTCTTGCCCACCGGGCTGTTCCACAACACCGCAAGCCGCGTCAGGTCGATCGCGACCAGCCGGTCAGTTCCCTGCAATGTGACATAAACCACGCTCGAATCCGGTGAATAAGCCAAATGGCTCGGCATCGTGCGAATCGCAAAACGCTTCAGCAGCGTGAAGTTTGCGCCGTCGTAAACGTCGATCTGGTTGCGCTGCAGTCCGTTCACCACAAGGTATTTGCCGTCCGGACTGAACCCAAGCTGGTACGGGTCCGCGCACGGCATGCGGCGCTGCAGGGCACCGCTCTCGGGGTCGAAAAACAGCAGCGCATTGCCGGCGGAATCGCCGACCAGCAGACTCTTGCTGTCCGGCGTCAGCGCCCAATGGTGCGGTTCGCGCAGCACCGGAATGCGCCGGATTTCTTTCAGTGTGTTCATGTCGATCAGGCTGACGGAGGCACTGCCGGAGTTCATCACGAACGCCAGGCCCTTCGCCATCGCCGGCGGGATCGCGGAGAGTAGCAATGCAAACCAGATCGACAGGATGCGAATCAATTGCATCGGCTCGGCACTCCGGACGGGTCGCGGCCGTTCCCTACGCCTCGGCTGACGAATCCGGCAAGCGGCGATTGGATGCGGCCTCCCATGCGCCGCATGCGAACACCGAGCCGGCGCGCGGCGCGAGCAACCGCCGGTGGGACATGGGCCACAACAACAGGCCGTGGACCGCGGGCCTGTCCGACAGCGGAGCGCCCGGACCGCACAGAACGCTGCGCAACACCAATGGGACGCGGGGATCCGAGGTGGACCGCCGGGCATCAGGACGATTCCGACACCCGGCGTGACGATGGAACGCGTGGAAGGCGTGGTGTGCTCAGCGCGGCGGTTCGATCGGCATGCGCGCGATACTCATCCACGCGATGGGTGCGCCCGCCTTTTCTGCCGCTTGCGCAGGCGGCAGCGCAGGGTCCCAGTCCGCCGCAATGAAACGGCGCCCGTTCACGCCAGCCGCCGCTTCCGACACCAGCCAAAGCAAAGGCGGCACCATGATCTCCGGCTGCAGCATTTTGCTGCGGTCGCCTGCATCATCGCCGACAATGCCGGTGTTGGTGACGCCCCCCGGCACCAACACGTTGCAGGTCACGCCCGAGCCTTTCAGGTCAGCGGATAAACTCGCCATCGCCGCTTCGGCCGCGGCCTTGCTTGCGCCATAGAGCAGGTAGCCCGCGCGAACCATGGTGCCGAGGCTGGTGGTGACCGTGACAATCCTGCCACGATTGTTGGCGCGCATATGCGGCAGTACAGCGCGCGCCATCATGATCGGGGCAGTCGCGTTGACCGCGACGAACCCCTGCCACTGTTCGGGTGTGATCTCCCAGAAGCGGATGGGATTGGTGCGCCGGTCGGGGCGGACCGACGCCTGGCCGATCCCGGCGTTGTTTATCAGGATGTCGATGCGGCCGGATATCTCCAGCGTCGTTGCAACAATGTGGTCAAACACCCCCGGTTCGGACAGGTCCGCGTGGACGGTGTGGATCACGCCTGGCTTGCCCTCTGCCTCGCGCGCCAGCGATTGCAGCGCCGGGGCGGCGCGATCCACCGCGACGACATCGACGACCGCGCCGAGCAAGCCCAGCGCCACGGCGCGGCCGATGCCGCTCGCCGCCCCGGTGACAATGGCGGTTTGGTGGGTGGATGCCATGGGATTTCCCCTTTCCCGGTGTCATTGTGAAGCAGGCAGGGGGAGGCCCTCGTCCGCTTCTTGGCCCAAGCCCACCAGAGATTGCGCCGGCGTGGTGAATCGAACAAGAAACCGCGCCGTCCATCCTCACCCCGCCCGATGATGGACCTCCGTGACCTGGTTCCCGGCCGCCACAGGCACAACGATCGCCCGCGCCTCATGCGGGGCGGCTGGCGCGACGCCGCCGGAGGCGAACGTCCGACACCAGCATGCGGGCAGCGTGGACCGTCTCCCCCTACCCTGCCAACCCGTCTAAAACCCGCCGCATGACGGTCGCCTCCAGCCTTGCCACGCCGCAATCCGGCCCCGCGGCGCCCAGCGCGACACTCAGTGTCGTTATTCCTTCCTTCAACGAGCGCCCCAACGTCGCCCCCATGATCGCCCGCCTGGCGCAAGCGCTGCACGGTATTGCCTGGGAGGTGATCTATGTCGACGACGACAGTCCCGATGGCACCGCCGCCGAAGTCCG